>CANGNR010000031.1 GCA_947455385.1 Microbacteriaceae bacterium | reverse complement strand
TTTCTGCCGTTGCACCGCTGGGCAAATCGACATACTCGGCGAGCCAAGAAAGTGGTACGCGCATTAGAGGTTCACTCCGAACTGCTGGCTGAAACGAACATCGGCCTCGACCATGTCGTGCATGTCTTTAACGTCGTTGCGGAACATCAAGGTGCGCTCGATGCCCATGCCGAATGCGAATCCTTGGTATTCCTCTGGGTCAATGCCAGCGGCCTTTAGCACGTTGGGATTGACCATGCCGCAGCCGCCCCACTCGACCCAGCGAGCGCCACCCTTGGCACCCGGGTGCCAGACGTCAAGTTCGGCAGAAGGCTCGGTGAACGGAAAAAAGCTTGGGCGCAGGCGAATCTTGGCATCATCACCAAACATGATTCGGGCAAAGTGCTCGAGGGTGCCGCGAAGGTCGGCCATAGTGAGGCCCTTGTCGATGGCTAGGCCCTCAACCTGGTGAAAGACCGGAGTGTGCGTGGCGTCTAGCTCGTCGGTGCGAAAGACGCGACCGGGGCAAAGCACATAGACCGGCAGTTCGCGCTCGAGCAGCGAGCGAACCTGAACCGGCGAGGTGTGGGTGCGCAACACCAGGTGCTGCTCGACAGGCTCGACGAAGAATGTGTCTTGCATTGCTCGGGCCGGGTGGTCTGCGTCGAAGTTGAGGGCGTCAAAGTTGAACCACTCGCTCTCAACCTCTGGCCCCTCGGCGATCTCCCAGCCCATTCCGATGAAGACGTCTGCGATCTGGTCTTGCAAGAGCGAAAGCGGATGACGGGCACCGAAGGCAACCGGCATCGGGGCGGCGGTCATGTCGACGGCCTCTGCGGCTAGCTTGGCTCGCTCCTCAACCGCAAAAAGCTCGGCCTCTTTGGCTGCGAAAGCCTGGTTCAACTGACCTCGGGCCTGCCCGATCAGTTGACCGGCCTCGGCCTTGAACTCGTTAGCGATGTTTTTGAGCTCGGCGTTCAACTTGGCGATTGGCGAGTGTTCACCAATCGAGGATGCGCGCGAGGCGCGAAGTTCGGCGAGCGTCGATGCCGCTTCGATGGCGATATTCGCCTCTGAAACGGCGGCCGCGACGGCTTCGCGAGAGATTGGATTTGAGCCAGACATAAGACCTTCAGTCTACCCGAGCGGCGGTTTCGGCAGGCTCAGGCGTTCTGAGCGAAAGCGGATTCGTAGAGGCAAACGCTCGCCGCGGTGGCTACGTTGAGCGACTCGGCAGAGCCATAGATTGGCAGCCCGACCTGGCGGTCAACCCTGGCCAAGGTGGAGTCTTCAAACCCCCAGGCCTCGTTGCCAAAGACCCAGACCGTCGGCTTAGCGAGGGTCTCGCGATCGATGGTCGGCAACTGCTCACCGCCGCCGTTTGCGGCGAAAATCTGCATCCCGGTTTCGCGAGCCACTTGAATGGCCTCGAGAATGTCGACGTCGACAACCACCGGCAGGTGCAAGATCGAGCCCGTGGTCGAGCGCACCACCTTGTTGTTGTAGAGGTCGACGCTGCCCTTGCTGAAGAAAACGGCGTCGGCTCCCGCGGCATCGGCGGCACGCAGGATCGTGCCGGCGTTGCCTGGATCACGAACGTTGGCGAGTAGCGCAATGAGCTTGGGCTTCTCGGCCAGCACGGCAGTCAACGAAACGTCTACCTGATTGCAGACGGTGACCACGCCCTGCGGAGTGGTGGTGTCGGTCATCGCCTTGAGCACCTGCTCTGTGACGAGTTCGACCCGCACGCGCTGCGACTCCGCCCTGGCGAACTGCTCAGGGTGGCGGGCGACGGCATCCTCGGTGGCGTAAACCTCGACTACGAGGTTCTTGGATCGCTCGAGCGCCTCTTTCAGACCTTGCGGGCCCTCAAGCAGAAAGAGCCCGGTCTCTGACCGGGCGTCTTTCTTGAGAAGCTTGGCGACCCGGCGCACACGTGATGCTTGCGGATCGGTTAGCAACGGACTACTTGACCTTTGGAGCCGATGTGTCTGCTGGCAGTGCGGCCTTGGCGCTGGCAACGAGGCTAGCGAAGGTCTTTGGCTCGTTGACCGCGAGGTCGGCGAGGATGCGACGGTCGACCTGAATGCCGGCCAGGTTTAGACCCTGGATGAGGCGGTTGTAGGTCAGGCCGTTTGCACGTGATGCGGCGTTGATGCGCTGAATCCAGAGGCGACGGAAGTCACCCTTGCGCTGACGACGGTCGGCGTATGCGTAGACCAGCGAGTGCAGCAGCTGCTGCTTGGCGATGCGGTACAGGCGCGAACGCTGACCGCGGTAGCCGTGGGCGCGCTCTAGAACGACGCGGCGCTTCTTGTGCGAGTTGATCGCATTCTTTACTCTTGCCATTTTTTAACTCCTAAAGTCTTTTGCGCCGGACTACTTGCCGAGCTGCTTCTTGATGGTCTTGAAGTCGGCTGCAGAGACGACCTGGTCTTGGTTCAGACGACGGGTGCGACGGCTCGACTTGTGCTCGAGGTTGTGGCGCATGTTGATCTGCTCTTTCATGAGCTTGCCGCTGCCGGTGAAACGGAAACGCTTCTTGGCACCGGAGTGGGTCTTCTGCTTTGGCATTGCTTTCTCCTGTTTTCCTATTCGGCCGAGGCCGAAGTTTCTGGGGTCTCTGGGGCCGACTTGACGGGCTCGTCGGCGGTCTTTTTGGCTTCAGCGCGTGCATCCGCTTTGTTCTTCAAGGGGCCAATCACCATGACCATGTTTCGGCCATCGATGGATGGGCTCGACTCGACCGAACCGAGAGTCGAAATCTCTTCGGCGAGCTTCTGCAGCATCTTGATGCCCATCTCTGGACGCGACTGCTCGCGACCGCGGAACATCACGATGACCTTGACCTTGTCGCCAGCCTTGAGGAAGCGCTCGATCTGGCCCTTCTTGGTGCCGTAATCGTGATCGTCGATCTTCAGGCCAAAGCGCACGGTCTTGATGACGGTGTTGACCTGGTTCTTGCGGGCTTCGCGAACCTTCTGCGCTGCCTCGTACTTGAACTTTCCGAAGTCCATGAGCTTTGCCACGGGCGGCTTCGACATTGGGGCAACCTCGACTAGGTCTAGGTCAGACTCCTGCGCCAGGCGCAGTGCCTCTTCAATGCGAACGACGCCAACCTGCTCGCCGTTTGGGCCGACGAGTCGGACCTCAGGCACGCGGATGCGCTCGTTAATTCGGGGATCGCTGATCGGATGCTCCTTCTTGACGTGACAGAATGGCCACGCCCAAGGATGAGCGCACAGAAACGAATCGTTTCAAAAAGCTAACCCGGCAACCTATAAAGCGGTGGACGCGGGTGGGAAATGAATCCTCTTCTGACCGAGGACGAACCTCGGAGCCGTGAGTTAGCCTATCAGATGTACCCCAAAAGGAGAAGCCCCTTGTCTGAATTCGACGAAGTCAACCAAGAGATAACCGACATTGCAGAACTGCCAGCCGTAGAGGTGATTGGCCGCTACGCGGTTGAGTTGCTGTCGGTTGCCGCGGTGCAGTGTGGACTCGCCGAGGATGGCCGCAGGGGCGACCTCGATGAGGCCAGAAAACTTATCACCGCCGCCGCCGGCTTAATCACCGCCGCCGCGCCCGACCTCGGCGACCACCACGCTCGCCCACTTCGCGAGGCACTTCGCCAGCTGCAGCTGGCATTTCGTGAGGCTTCGGTGATTCAGGATGCGCCTGGCGCTGGCCCCGGCGAGAAGTTCACCGGTCCCGTCAACTAGGCCTGCGCGATCTTTACGCGCAGCGAGTCAACGAAGTCGGCAACGATTGCGCTCTGACTAAGGTCTTGCGCCATTGCCTTCATGAGCTCGTCGAACTCGTCTTGGGTCAGGCCCGGCGTCAACTTGAGCACGAGCAGCAGCTCGGGGCCACGTAGCAGTTGCAGCGGGTCGCCCGCCTCGAGTTCAAAGTCGGCCACCGCATCGTAGGACTCGAAGACACGCGCAAACTCGGTGGCCACCTCTGCACGAAGGTGCGGCGGGCGCCACGGCAACTGCTGGGCCACCGCGGCAATCGCGACGCGGCGCAAGACAAACTCCGTTGGTGATCCCGGGTCCAAGATGATTCGCGTGTTGCCCTCTTGGGCCGCCGCGAGCGCCGCCCGGGGTGCGCTCGATGGCACGGGTCTAGCGGTCGGGTTCCATGCCGCCATTGCAGCTACCGACGAAAAAACTGGCAGGCCATCGAGCCCATCCGGGGTGGCCACAGTCACGATCGAGAGGTCTGCGCTCTTGTCTACGGTTTGCCCGTGGGCGCCTTCGCCCGACTCGCCCAGGTCGGCGAGCAGTGGAATCAGAAGTCGAGCATCGCGAAATGCGACAACCACCTGCTCTGCCGAGCCGGTGCCGGCGCGCAGGGCTTCAATGGCGGCGACGAGCTTCGAATCGGCCTCGCCGTTGTCTTCGGCGTACGGGTTCTCGTCAAAAGATCGACCGGCCCAGGGCACTCCAGCCGAGTCGGCAAAGCGATCGGGGTTCATGTGATCGTTCATCGTCGGCCGCCCTATCGCTTTGAAAAACCGTTTAGTTTTGGGCCGAGCCGGCGATGGCCAGCGCCTCTTCGAGCGTGAACTTACCCGCATAGAGCGACTTGCCCAGAATCGCACCCTCGAGACCAAGAGGCACGAGCTCCTTGAGGTCGGCGATGTCTTGCAGCGACGAGATTCCGCCAGAGGCAACCACTGGGCGCTCGGTCTTTTCGAGAACCTGAGCCAGCAGCTCGATGTTTGGTCCGCGGAGGGTGCCATCCTTGGTGACATCGGTCACCACGTAGCGAGCGCAACCGGCCTGCTCGAGGCGGTCGAGCACCTCCCAGAGATTGCCGCCCTCCTTGGTCCAGCCGCGTGCAGCCAGCACGTCGCCGCGAACGTCGAGCCCGACGGCGATGGCATCGCCAAACTTTGCAATCACACGCTCCGTCCACTCCGGGTTCTCAAGGGCGGCGGTGCCCAGGTTCACGCGGGTGGCACCGGCCTGGAGGGCCGACTCGAGCGAAGCATCGTCACGGATGCCGCCAGACAGCTCGATCTTGACCGAGGATGACGCCGCAACGACCTCGCGAATCAACGCGCGGTTGTCGCCACGACCAAAGGCTGCGTCGAGGTCGACTAGGTGAATCCACTCGGCCCCGGCATCGATCCAGGTCTGCGCTGCCTCGAGCGGGCTGCCGTAGTCTGTCTCGCTGCCAGCCTCGCCCTGGGTCAGGCGCACGGCCTTTCCGTCGGCGACGTCAACGGCTGGCAAAAGTTCTAGGTAGTTCGACACGTGGTTCTTTCTTGGTTCGGGCCGCCGCTGACGGCGACCGGTTCTTGCTAGAGGCTGCCGATCCAGTTGGTAAGCAGCTGGATGCCAGCCTGGCCAGATTTCTCGGGATGAAACTGGGTCGCCGTGAGCGGTCCGTTTTCGACGGCAGCGACAAACTTTTGGCCGTACTCGGCCCAGGTCACCTGCGGCGCAATAAACGGAGGCTGAACGTCGAGCTCCCAGTTGGTCACACCGTAGGAGTGCACGAAATAGAACCGCTGGTCTTCGATGCCCTCAAAAAGCTTCGACCCGGATGCTGCCTCAACCTTGTTCCAGCCGATGTGTGGCAGAACCGGCGCCTGCAGCAGGCCGACGGTGCCGGGCCACTGGCCCAGCCCCTCGGTCTCGATGCCGTGTTCGACGCCGTTGGCAAACATCACCTGGAGTCCGACGCAGATGCCTAGGACTGGGCGGCTTGCGGTTAGGCGCTGGTCGATCAGGTCACCGCCTCGCACAGCCTTGAGCTGCTCCATCACCGCGGCAAAGGCACCAACCCCGGGCACTACGAGACCGTCTGCTGCGAGCGCAGCAGAGCGATCCGCGGTTAGTTGAACCTCTGCCCCAGCAACCTGAAGGGCCTTTGCTACAGAGTGAACATTGCCGCTGCCGTAATCGAGTACGACGACGCGGGGTTTGGTCACAGAGCGCCCTTCGTCGAGGGAACGCCCTTGACGCGCGCGTCAGGCTCTACCGCCTTGCGAAGAGCGCGGGCGAAGGCCTTGAACTCGGTCTCGGCGATGTGGTGCGGGTCGCGACCGTCGAGCACGGTGATGTGTACGGTGATGCCCGCGTTGAGCGAAATCGCTTCGAACACGTGACGCACCATGGATCCGGTGAAGTGGCCACCGATCAGGTGGAACTCGAAGCCTGCTGGTTCGCCGGTGTGCACGAGGTACGGGCGGCCGGAGACGTCGACAACCGCGCGAACGAGAGCGTCGTCTAGCGGAACGGTGGCGTCGCCGTAGCGACCGATGCCCGTCTTGTCGCCGAGTGCCTGCTTGATTGCCTGGCCAAGAACGATTGCTGTGTCTTCGACGGTGTGGTGCACGTCAATGTGGGTGTCGCCGGTGGCCTTGACCTTGAGGTCAATCAGCGAGTGCTTCGAAAAGGCTGTCAAAAGGTGGTCGAAGAAAGGAACCGAGGTTGAGATCTCAGACGCACCGGTGCCGTCGAGGTTGATCGAAAGCTCGATGCTCGACTCGGAGGTCGATCGTTGCAGCGCAGCGGTACGACTCATGGAATTGCCTTTCGCCAAAAGCGACATTGGGATTACTTAAAGTTTAGCCCTCGTTGAGGTAGGCCTCTAGGGCCGTGAGAAACGCGGTCGTCTCGTCGACGGTACCAGCCGAGACACGCAGGGTGCCAGGAATGCCCATGTTGCGCACGAGTACTCCCCTCGCCAGCAGCGCCTCAAAGGCCTCGGCCGAGTCTTTGAGTCCACCAAACAGGATGAAGTTGGTGTCGGTGCGGTAGGGATCCAAACCAAACGAGACGAGTGCATCGACGATGCGGTCTCGCTGCATCTTGATGTCTTCGACGGTAGCCAGCATCTCATCCGCGTGGGCCAACGCGCCCTCAGCCGCGGCCTGGGTGAAGGCACTCAGGTGGTAAGGCAGACGCACGAGCCTGAGGGCGTCTACCACCGCAGGGTCTGCCGCTAGGTAGCCCAGTCGGGCACCGGCAAAGGCGAATGCCTTGCTCATGGTGCGACTAACCATCAGACGCTCACGGCCGGGCAGCAGGGTGATAGCGCTCGGCTCGCCAGAGGATGCGAACTCTGCGTAGGCCTCGTCAACCACCAGGATGCCCCCAGTCGCCTCGTACGCTGCCTCGATGCACTCGAGGCTCAGCGGGGTTCCCGTTGGGTTGTTTGGCGAGCAGAGGATTACTATGTCTGGCTTGTGCTCAAGAATCGCAGCTCGAACGATTTCGGGTGTCAGCTCGTAGCGATCACCTCGGCCGGCCGAAATGTAACGGGTGTCTGTTGCCTGGCCCAAAAGGGCATACATGGAATAGGTGGGGTCGAAGCCCAATACGCTGCGGCCCGTTCCGCCGAATGCCATGAAGATTTGCTGCAGCACTTCGTTCGAACCATTGGCTGCCCAGACGTTTTCGACCGCCAGGTCGTGCCCGAGGTAGTCGGCAAGAGCCGCCCGAAGGTCGACGAACTCCCTGTCTGGGTAGCGGTTGATGTTCAGAACGGCAGCGGCGAGGCGGCCCACGATGTCGAGCGCGGCGGCCTCTGGAATGCGATGCGTGTTCTCGTTGACGTTAAGTGCTACATGAACGTGAAGCTGGGGTGCGCCGTATGGCTTGCGCCCCTTTAGCGAGTCGCGGATTGGCAGGTCTTCGAGATTTGACACCCGTTAAGCCTACTTTGCGCGGGCTATGGAAGTGCGAGACGCTGACCAGGCACGAGGGTGCCGTCGGTGAGGTTGTTGAGGGTGACCACCTTGGCGATCCACTCCTGTGGGTTCTCGTTCGGAGCAACGCGCTCTGCGATGCTCCAGAGGCTCTCACCAGACTGCACGTTCACGTAGGTGAAGTGAGCAGCAACGTGATCATTGCTAGCGGTTGCCGACTGACCGGAGACGATGCTTGCACCGCCCCAAACGAGGGCCACGAGGATCGCAACCGCGCGAGCCTTCTTGAATCCCTTGCTAGCTGTGATCGGCCTGCGAGCAACCGGTCTGGTTGCCTTTCGCGCTCCGTAAGCCACCTGCTGTGGGTATCCGTTAGTTGCATTGAACTGGGTCATCTTGACCTCTGCCTTTCGCTACTTTTCGAAAATCTTTTTCGAACGCTTGTTCGAATAATTCCAGTTTAGAAACCCTACCCGACACCTTGTCAAGCAAAATTTCTAAATTCTTCGAAAATGTGTTTGATTCTGCGTTGTTTATCGAATAAAGTTTCGATAAGCACCTGGTGATTACCTAACACTGGGGTTCCGACACTTATTAGGTCGTTCGAGAAATCGACGGCACAGAACACCGGAGGCGAACCGTGAGCCAGAAGCCAGAACTGAGCGCCCGCCAGCAGAGCATCCTCGACGCGATCATCGAGTTTCAGCATGAGAACGGCTACTCGCCCACTCTGCGCGAACTGGGCGACATAGTTGGGCTCGCCTCGGTGGCAAGCGTCAAGTACCAAGTTGGCGAGCTCGAGCGCGCCGGCTACGTGACCAACAACTCGAACCTCAGCCGCTCGATTACCGTTGTGAGCGAACGCGAGCGCTTCGAAAACGCAGACTTCGCCGGTGCGGCAGACATCACTCGGATTCCCCTTGTCGGCTCGATCGCCGCCGGAACCCCGATCACCGCAGACCAAAACATTGAAGAGTACTTCACACTGCCAAAGACGCTAGTCGGCAAGAACCCAGAGCTGTTCATGCTCAAGGTCAAAGGAAACTCGATGATTGACGCCGCGATCTGTGACGGCGACTTCGTGGTCTGCAAGCTGCAGCAGACGGCAGAGAACGGCGACATCGTCGCTGCCCTGCTCGAAGACGAGGCCACCGTCAAGACCTTCAAGCAGCGCGATGGTCACACCTGGCTACTCCCCCAAAACTCGACGATGGAGCCGATTCTCGGTGACCACGCCGTAATCATGGGCAAGGTAGTTGCTGTTCTAAGAACGGTCTAGTCGAGGACGAAACCCTAATCGCGCGTCGGCAAGCGCTTGGTCGAGTACGGCGCTAGGTCCGCGGCGAGGTCGGGCTTGGCCATCGCGTGCACAAACGTGCCATCCTCGCGATAATCGAGCTCGATAATGCGCCCGTTGAGATGCAGCCTCGAAACCAACTCACCGTGGTTGTATGGAATCAGCACCCGCACATCGACGTCCGGCTCGGGCAACTCGCTCGCGATTCGGGCTAGCAACTCATCGATGCCCTCGCCAGAGCGCGACGAGACTTCGACCGCGCGAGGCTCAAGGCCGCGCAGCTCGAGCCGACGGGTCTCGCTCGCGAGGTCAATCTTGTTGAACACCACTAGCTCGCGAATGTCTGCGCCATCGACCTCAGAAATTACCTTGCGAACGGTGGCAATCTGGCCCGCTGGGTCTGGGTGGCTCGCATCGACGACGTGCAGAATCAGGTCGGAGTCGGCGATTTCTTCGAGCGTTGACCGAAACGCCTCGACCAGCTGGTGCGGCAGATTCCGCACGAAGCCAACTGTGTCGGCGAGAGTGTATTCGCGACCATCGGGGGTCAGGGTCTTGCGCACGGTGGGGTCGAGTGTCGCAAACAGCGCGTTTTCGACCAGCACTCCGGCCTTGGTCAAACGATTCAACAGGGATGATTTGCCGGCGTTCGTGTAACCCGCGATGGCCACGCTCGGCACCGAGTTGCGCTTGCGGTTCATGCGGTTGGTCTCGCGCGCGGGCTTCATGGCGGCAATCTGCTTGCGCAGTTTCGCCATCCTGGTGTTGATTCGGCGGCGGTCGAGCTCGATCTTGGTCTCACCTGGGCCGCGCGAACCCATGCCAACGCCACCGGCCGCCTGGCCACCGGCCTGACGCGACATCGACTCACCCCAACCGCGCAGTCGCGGCAGGAGGTATTCGAGCTGGGCAAGTTCGACCTGCGCCTTGCCCTCGCGGCTCTTGGCGTGCTGGGCAAAGATGTCGAGAATCACAGCGGTGCGGTCGATGACCTTGACCTTGATGACCTCTTCGAGCGCACGGCGCTGGCTCGGGGCCAACTCGGTGTCGGCAATAACTGTGTCTGCGCCGGTCTCGGCCACCAGTTCGCGCAGCTCCTGCGCCTTGCCCTTGCCGAGGAATGTGGCCGGGTCTGGGGTCGAACGTCGCTGCAACAGTCCGTCGAGCACCTCGGCTCCGGCGGTCTCGGCGAGTGCCGCTAGTTCCCTGAGAGAGTTCTCTGACTCGAGCAGCGAGTTGTCGCCCGTGATGCCGATCAAGAGCACGCGCTCGAGGCGGACCTGACGGTATTCGACCTCGCTGATGTCTTCGAGTTCGGTCGAGAGCCCCGCCACGCGACGGAGGGCCTGGCGCTCCTCGAGCTCCATCTGGTCGCCGTCGTGGTCTTGGTGTCGGTGGGTGTCTGACGCACCGAGCGCCGCTGCTCGCTCACCACGGCGCAGGATGCGATCGATGGTGTCCTGGGTGGCCGCTATTGGCTGCTCGGCATCCCCTTCGGGGCGGTCTGGCGAAGTCATCAAGGTAACCATACTTGCCGAATCTGTAATACTCTTTGGCTATGTCTGCCGAGCACTATTTTTCGGAGACCCCCGCAACCGAGTTCAAAGCGCGCGAAATAGAAATCAGCCTGGATGGGCAGCGAGTGCGCGTAACTACCGCCGGAGGTGTCTTCAGCCCAGAGCACCTCGACACCGGAACCGCGGTGCTGCTAGAGCACCTCGACGAGGTTCCCGCGGGCGGCAACATCCTAGATATCGGCTGCGGTTGGGGGCCGATTGCTCTCGCAATTGCCGCTCGAAGCCCCAAGGCCACGGTCTGGGCGATCGACGTGAACGACCGCTCGCGTCAGCTAACCGAGACCAACGCAAAACGCCTTGGACTGTCGAACATCAAGGTCTGTGCGCCAGACG
>CANGNR010000030.1 GCA_947455385.1 Microbacteriaceae bacterium | reverse complement strand
CGCTGCACACCAACCACGGCGCCATCAAGATCAACCTTTTTGGCGACCACGCACCCAAGACCGTTAAGAACTTCGAGGGCCTGGCCACCGGTGAGATCGAGTGGAAAGACCCTCGCACCGGCGCAACCAAGACCGGCACCCCGCTCTACGACGGCGTCATCTTTCACCGCATCATCCCTGGCTTCATGATTCAGGGCGGCGACCCAACCGGCACCGGAATGGGCGGCCCCGGCTACCAGTTCGGCGACGAGCCACACGCAGAGCTCACCTTCAACGACCCTTACAAGTTGGCTATGGCCAACGCCGGCCCAGGCACCAACGGTTCGCAGTTCTTCATCACCGTGGCTCCAACCACCTGGCTCTGGGGCAAGCACACCGTCTTCGGTGAGGTTGCCGACGAGGTCAGCAAGAAGGTTGTCGACAAGATTGCCGGCGTCGAGACCGATGGTCGCGACCGTCCATTCGACGACGTCGTCATCGAGTCGGTCACCATCGAACCAGCCGCCTAAACAGCGTCAAAACCTAGATGACCTGCTACCGGCATCCTGACCGAGAGGCATACGTTCGCTGCCAACGCTGCGAGCGATTCATTTGCCCCGATTGCCAGACTCCTGGCGCGGTGGGCTTTCTTTGCCCAGAGGATGCCGGTGTGCGGGTTGTCACCCCGCGCGTGAAGCGCACGAGCGGCGGCCTTCCGCGCGCCACCGCCATCATCCTTGTTTTGAACATTGCGGTTTATCTGTTGCAGCTCGTGCCGGGGCTCTACATAACCGAGCACCTGCTCTACATGCCGTTCTTGACGACGTTTGAGCCTTGGCGCATGCTCACCGCGGGCTTCGCGCACGACGCCAACTTCACCGGCAACCCAAGCGCGATCTTGCACCTCGTCTTCAACATGTACCTGTTCGTTGCCCTCGGCCGTCAGCTCGAACCGCTGCTCGGCTCTTGGCGCTTCACGATTCTCTATCTGGTCTCGATCTTTGGCGGCTCGGTTGCCGTGCTGATCTTTTCGACACCAAACTCGGAGGTAATCGGGGCATCGGGTGGCGTCTTCGGCGTGATGGGCGCGTTCTTGGTTGTGCTTCGCTCGCTCAACCTCAACTCGTCGTCGATCGTCACACTGATTGCGATCAACCTGGTCTTTAGCTTTGCGGTGCCAAACGTATCTTGGGAGGCACACGTTGGCGGTCTAGTTGCTGGAGTGCTGCTGGCCCTGGTCTATGCCAACACCCGCAACACCAACCAGGTTGCCATGCGCAACATCGGCACGGGGGCGGTCATCCTTGCCCTGCTGGTTGCGACGGCCTACGGAGTCTCGCAACTGCCCATCTAGGCATCCCGGTTAAAGCAAAAGGCCCACCAAGTCGGTGGGCTCTTTGCGTTAAGTGGTGGTCGCGGATTACTTCCAGCGAGTGGTCATGATGAAACCGACCATGGCGATGCCGAAGCCGATCAAAATGTTGCCGGCGCCGAGGCTCAGAATCGGATACTGGGCTCCCGAGATGTAATAGGTCAGAATCCAGATGAGACCCAACAGCATCAGACCGAACATCACCGGCTTGTACCAAACTGGGTTTGCATCGTCGGTTGCGCGCTTTGGCTTGACGGCGCGAGGAGCCTTGGCCTTTGGGGCCTTCTTGTTCTTCTGGGTTTCTTCAGACATGCGCTCAATTCTATTGGCATTTGGTTGGCATTTAGACTTGAAAGACAATGACCAAGATTCTCGTCTTAGACAACTACGACTCGTTCGTCTACACCCTCAACGGTTATCTGCAGCAGCTCGGCGCAGAGACCGAGGTTCTGCGCAACGACGTCGTTAGCGAGGATGCTTTGCCCGAGTTGCTCTCGCGCTTTGACGCGGTGCTCATCTCGCCCGGACCAGGCACCCCCTCCGAGGCTGGTCTTTCGATTCCGGTGGTCAAGTTGGCACTCAAGTCTGGCCAGCCAGTGTTTGGCGTATGCCTCGGCCACCAGTCGATCGCCGAGGCAATGGGCGCCGTCGTGACCCAGGCCGAAGAGCTCATGCACGGCAAGACTTCGCAGGTTGAGCACGATGCATCCTTGATTTACCAGGATGTTCCGCAGCCGTTCACCGCGACTCGCTACCACTCGCTTGCCGTCGTCGACTCCACAGTGCCGGCCGACTTGATCGTCACGAGCCGAACCGCTGCGACCGCGACCACTCCGGGTGGCGTGATCATGGGTCTGCAGCACCGCACGTTGCCGATCTATGGCGTGCAGTTTCACCCCGAGAGCGTCTTGACCCAGGGCGGCTATCAGATGCTCGGAAACTGGCTCGAGAGTATCGGCCTAAAGGGCGCTGCCGCCAAGGCAAAGGGCCTCAGCCCGCTGGTCAAGTTCTAGTTTCTAGAACCTAAAAGTCGCTGTTTGCCCACCCCGTTTAGGGGTTGCAGGTCACAGTCAAAATGATGTCTGAACCCTGCGGGGCCGTGCCCGGCAGCAGCGACTGATCCAAGACCGTCGTGCCCGGGGTGCCGGCGCAGGGTTCGGAATCTGTGGTGATGGTCACGTTCAGAGCTACATCCGTGGCGGTTAGCTGGCTCTCGGCATCGGTGATTTCGAGGTTGCGCACGTCGGGCACGTTCACGAGCCCATTCGAAACCACGATGTTAACCGCGGAATCCTTGGCCGCCTGGGTGTTGGCCGCGGGAAGAGTCTCGATGACAAGCCCCTTGGCTACGGTTGCGCTGTTGGCATCGGTGACCGTGCCCAGTTTGAGGCCGGCCGCCACGAGCGCACTGGTGGCATCGGCCTGAGTCATGTTGAGCAGGCTCGGCACCGCAACCGCGGATGGGCCCGAAGATACATAAACGGTGATCGTCGTGTTGCTGTTGACGATTGTGCCGGCAGGTGGGTCGGTGCGGGTGATGCTGTCTAGCGGCACCGTCTCGCTCTGCTCATAAAGCTTGTTGACTGCCAGCTGCTGACCGGTGAGTGCAGCGTATCCGGCGGCATAAGAGTCGTTAACCACGTCGGCGACGCTAACGCCCTGAAGCGATGGCGAGACGTTGACCTGAACCTTGCCGAGGCCGACAAGCCAGATGACCATGCCGATGATGACGACGGCTGCGGCTGTGCCGAGGCCAACCAGCAGCTGTGGCGATGGGCCCTTTTCGCGGCGCGAGGGGGTGGCTGCCGCATCGGCGGTGGCGTTGGAGTCAGCCTCGCGGTCGAGCTTGATGCCCAGGCGAGCGAAGGGGTCTGCCTCGTCGGCGGTATCTTGCGAACCGGCGTTTGAAGTGCCCTTGGCCGAGGTGGTTTGGGTTGGCGCGGTGTTGAAAAAGTCTGGAACCTCTTCGAAGGCCTGAGTTGGCTCGCCGGCGTCGAGTTCTGCATCGGTGTCGAGCGTCCAGGTAGCAGCTGGCTTCTCTGCGGCAAAGTCGTCGACCGGCGCCTCTGGCTCTGGCTCGGCAGGCATCTGGGCGATTGCGCCGGTCGCCTCGGCGGCACCGGCGGCCAGCAGGGCGTCGAACTCATCGAGGCCTGTCACAAACGGAACGGTTGGGTTTGGCTCGGCCTCGAGCGAGTCTGCGTCCTCGGCCTCGACCGGCTCAAGTGCTGGGCTGGCCGCCTGCTCGGGTTCTGCGTGCAGGGCAGCCAGCAGGTGCTCGCGAAACTCTTCGGCACTCTGAAAACGGTCATCCCTGTTTTTAGCAAGGGCACGCAGCACGACCTCGTCTAGCGCTGGGCTGATCTCGGGGTTGTGAGCCGACGGCGGGGTGACCGCCTCGCTGACGTGCTGGTATGCCACCGAAACCGCTGTCTCGCCCTGAAACGGCGGGCGACCGGCGAGCATTTCATAGAGCAAAACGCCGGTGGAGTAGAGGTCGGTGCGGGCGTCGACCGCCTCGCCGCGAGCCTGCTCTGGCGAGAAGTACTGCGCGGTACCGACGATGCCCGAGGTGTGCGCCTGGGTGACCGTCGACTCCGAGATCGCGCGGGCAATGCCGAAGTCCATGACCTTTACGGCGCCGGTCTCGGTGATCATGATGTTTGCGGCCTTGATGTCGCGGTGCACCACACCCGCGTGGTGCGAGAACTCGAGTGCGGTCAGCACGCCCTCGGCGTAAGCCACCGACTCCTCGATGCCGAGTCGGCGCTGGTGCAGCAGGTCACGCAGCAGTGTGCCGCGCACGTATTCCATGATGATGAACGGCGTCTTGGTCTCGTTGCCGTTTGAATCTGTGCCGACCTCTTCGCCCGCGTCATAGACCCGAACGATGGTTGGGTGCGCCATGCGGGCGCTGGCCTGGGCCTCTTGGCGAAAGCGAGCTTCAAACGATGGGTCATTGGCGAGATCAGATTTGAGCAACTTGATTGCCACGGTTCGGCCGAGGCGAGTGTCGAGGCCCTCGTAAACATCGGCCATTCCCCCGCGGCCAATCAGCACACCGACCTGATAGCGGCCGGCAATCATGCGCTGCGATTCACTCAAGATTGGTGCTCCAAATTCTGCTCAAGGCGCTCTAAGTTTAGCGATGGCAAGTGTTACTGCCCCGTCGTGGTGTCGGGGCTCTGCAGCGTGCCGCTGGTGTCTTCGACGTAGTAGTAGATGTCGATGGTCGAACCGACTTCAACCTGGCCGGCCGGCGTTGCCATATAAACGGTGTTGATGCGCACGTCTCCCGGCGGCACCTTCACGCCCTCAATCAGGTTCACCTGCAGGTTTTGGCTCTCGAGTGCGCTCTGCACGTTTGCGAAGTCTTGGCCGAGAATTCCGGCGACATCCACGTTGGTCGTGTTTGAGTCGGTGGGCTCTGGAGATGCGCTCTGAGTTGGGGCCGCGCTAGCGCTGATGCTCGGGCTCGCGCTCGGTGTCGCACTCTTGGTGACCGTGACGGTCGGCTGCGGGGTTGGTGTTGGCCCAGCCTTCGGCGTAAAAATCATTGCGAGGATGACGGTCAAGCCGGTGATTACCAGCAGCGCAATCGTGGCGATCCATGGCCAGACGATTGGCGGCTTTGGCGACTCTGCGGTGTCGGTCTTGATCACCGTCGTGGCCTCGGTCACCGCCGGGGTAGCCACAGTCAGCAGTTGGGTGGCAGAGGTTCTGCGAGGGGCGTTCGCCATCAGACCCTCGGCGCGAATCGCGAGCTCGAGCGCCGATGTCGGCCGCTGCGCAGGCTTCTTGGCGATGCAGGCCATAACCAGCGCCTGGATGCGCGGGTCGATCGTGTCGGGCAATGGCGCCGGAGCATCGTTGATCTGGGCAAGCGCGATTGCCATTTGGGTTTCGCCGGTGAATGGGCGCTTGCCGGCCAGGCTCTCGTAGGCGACGATGCCCAGCGAGTAGACGTCGGTTAGCGGAGTTGCCGGCTTTCCTGTGGCCTGCTCTGGAGCGAGGTACTGCACCGTGCCCATGACCTGGCCGGTGGCAGTGAGCGAAACCTGGTCGGCAACCCTCGCAATGCCAAAGTCGGTGATCTTGACCACGCCAGTGGGGGTGATTAACAGGTTGCCCGGCTTAACGTCTCGGTGCACGAGCCCGGCGAGGTGTGCGGCGTGCAATGCGCGCGCGGTCTGCGCCACGATGTCGAGCACGCGCTCTGGGTCGAGTTGTTTTTCGCGCTCGATGATCTTGGCGAGCGATTCACCCGGCACCAGCTCCATGACGAGCCAGGCGCTACCGTCATCCTCGCCGTAGTCGAAGACGTTGGCGATGCCCTCGTGGTTGACCATCGCGGCGTGTTTGGCCTCAGTTCTGAAACGCTCCAAGAAGCCGGGGTCGCCCATGTATTCGGGCTTCAAGATTTTGATTGCGACGTCACGCAGGATGATTTCATCCTTCGCCGCCCAGACCTCGCCCATGCCACCGATTGCGATGCGGCTCAGCAGGCGGTAGCGGTCGCCATAAAGTTGGTTCTCTTCTGGCCTCATCGGTTCAACACCGCCTGCATGACGGCGCGCGCGATTGGCGCCGCGAGTGTGTTGCCGCGGCCCGACTGGCCCTGGCCGCCGCCATTGGCAACGACGACCGCAACCGCGACCTTCGGATTCTTAGTCGGCGCAAAGCCCGTGAACCAAAGCGTGTATGGCTGCCCCGGGCCGTTTTGCGCGGTTCCGGTCTTGCCTGCCGTCGAGACGCCAGGCACCTTGCCGTTGTATGACACGCCGCTCTCGACCGCGGCAATCATCATCTTGGTGAGGCGGCTCGCGGTCTTCGCCGAGATCGGCGTGCCGAGCTGGCTTGGGGTAGTGGTGCTGAGGGTCGCGAAGTTCGACGACTGCACACTCTGAATCAGGTTCGGCTGCATCGCGACTCCGCCGTTGGCGATGGTCGCGGCAATCAGCGCCATCTGCATCGGGCTCACCCGGTCGTCGAACTGGCCGAAGGCGCTCAGGCCGGTTTGCGCGTCATCCATGCCGCTCGGATACGTGCTCGGGGTCACCGTCAGCGGCACGTGCAGGGTCTGGCCGAAGCCAAACTTTTCGGCCTGCGAGCGAATCGCGTCTTGGCCAAGGGCGATGCCTAGCTGGGCGAACGGCACGTTGCAAGAGAGGCGCAGTGCATCCGCGATGGTCACGGTCGAACCCACACCGCAGCGTCCCTCGGTCGAGTTCATCACGAAGGTGTTGGTGCCTGGAAGTTGGTAGCGCACCGGGTTTGGAATCCGGCTGAGCGGCGTGTACTTGCCCGACTCGAAGGCGGCGGCCGCGACCACGATCTTGAAAACTGAGCCGGGCGCATAGAGGTCGCCGCCGATTGCTCGGTTGATCAGCGGTTCAGACTTGGCGTTCAACAGGTGCTTGTAGTGGGCCGCCGAGATTCGGCCGTTGTGACCGGCGAGCCAGTTCGCGTCGAAGGTCGGCTTCGAAACCAGAGCCAAAATCTTGCCAGTCTTTGGCTCGATGGCAACTACTGCGCCGGTTAGGTTGCCGAGAGCGTTCCAGGCCGCTGCCTGCGCCTTTGGGTCAATGGTCAGCCGCAGGTTGGCGCCGCTCACCGAGTTGCCAGAGAACAGAGCGTTGATCTGCTCAAAGAACTGTGCCGAGTTCTTGCCGGTCAGGTAGTCGTTGCCGGTTGCCTCGAGCCCGGTCGCCCCCTGAAAGAAAGAGAAGAAGCCGGTCACGCTCGAATACATCGGCGAAGAGTACTTGCGCAGGTAGTGATAGACGTCGTCGCTCTTGGCCGAATATGCCACCGCCTGGTTGCCCACAAAGATGGCCCCGCGCTGGGTCTTATAAGAGTCATAGACGCTGCGTACGTTGCGCGGGTCGTTGGTGAGCGAGTCGGCGCTAATGAACTGCACGGTGGTCACGGCGACGAACAGTGCAAAAAACATGGCGCCTACGGTTGCGCTAACGCGGTTCAGCTGGCGGTTCATTCGGCCACCTTCGCCTTCGTGCGAATCGAGTCTGAGATGCGCAGCAGCAGCGCGATAATTATCCAGTTCGAAACCAAGGATGAACCGCCTGCGGCGAGCAGCGGCGTGGTGAGGCCGGTGAGCGGAACCACTCGGGTGACGCCGCCGATCACGATAAACACCTGCAGCGCGATCACGAACGAGAGCCCAGTGGCTAGCAGCCGCGAGAAGTCATCCGAGTGTTTGTAGCCGATTCGCAGGCCGCGGCTCACCCAGAGCAGATATAGCGCGAGCACCGCAAACAGGCCGACCATGCCGATCTCTTCGCCCAGCGAGGCAAAGATGAAGTCGCTCTCGGCCAGAGGCACGAGGTTTGGCACGCCGCCGCCGAGGCCAGAGCCGAGCACGCCGCCGTGGGCCATGCCAAAGATGCCCTGGACGAGCTGGTACGAACCGCCGACGGCGTCGTAGTTGGACTGGTCGAAGGGGTTGAGCCAGGCATCGACGCGGCCAGACACGTAGCTCATGATTTTGGCGGCAATCAGGGCGCCGGTGACAAACATGCCGAGGCCAACGCCAACGTAAATCGCCCGCCCCGTTGCCACATAGATCATCACCAAGAAGAGACCAAAGTAGAGCAGCGAGGTGCCGAGGTCGTGCTGAAAGACGAGCACGGCGAGGCTCGCCACCCAGATGGTGAGAATCGGCCCGAGCTCGCGCGCGCGGGGCAACTGCACGCCGAGCACCTTGCGGCCAACCGCGGCTAGCGACTCGCGTCGGTTCACGAGGTAGCCGGCAAAGAAGATGGTCAGCGCAATCTTGGCGAGCTCACCAGGCTGAAAGGTGAATGCCCCGATGCCGATCCACAGCTGGGCGCCGTTGATGTTGCGGCCGATGAACGGCAGCATTGGGGTGAGCAGAAGGCCGATGCCAACGAACATGGCAATAAAGACATAGCGGCGCAAGAACAGATGGTTGGGCACATAGACCAGCACGGCCCCCGCGATGATCATGGCGAGCAGAGTCCAGATAACCTGCTTGCCGGCAAACAGTTGTGCGCCGTGATTCGCCACGGTGGCCAAGTCGAGTCGATAGATCATCGAGATGCCGAGGCCGTTGAGCAGCATCGCGATGGGCAAAATCAACGGGTCGGCGTTGCTCGCCCGACGTCGCAGAGTCAGGTGCAGCACGAGCGCGGCAAACGACACCGGCGCCCAATAGATCATGAACTCGGATGTCAACTGCTGAAGCGCAGCCAACTGAATCTGGGCGATCTCGAAGGCGTTGATGCCAACGGCAAAGATGAGCAGCAGCGCTTCGATGTTGCGATTGCGCGGAACGACTCGAACGATGCGCGGCTTGGCGGTGGTCAAAGGTGCGGTCGATGGGTTAGCCATGGTTGGCCACCTCGAAAACCTGGTTGACGATTCGGTTGGCATCCGCGACGTCGGTGGCATAGACCGAGTGCTCTAGCAGCTGCTTCTGAAAATCAGAGAGGTCGGTGACGGCGATGCCGGTCTCGCGGTAGAGGCTCGAGAACTTGAACGGGCCGAACGACTCGCGAATGCCCTTGAAGACAGCGACGTGACCCTGGTATTCGGCGACGTAGTAGCGGGCCTGCGAATACTGATAGACACCGGCGACCAAACCCGCGGCTACCGCAACCAGAAACAGCATCGTGGCCGCCTGGCGCAGCCAGCGCCCACGCTTCATTTTTTGGCTGAGGCGATTAAACGTCTCCCAACCTTCGTCGGTGTCTGACATGTATTCGCTCGGGTCTGCCTCGCGCCCCAGCCCGAGAATCATATCGGCGTAGGTCTTGGGGTTGACGAGCCGCAGCATGCGGCGGCCCTTCGAGTTCTCGATCACGACCTCGTTTTCGGCCGATCCGACGAACACCGGTTTCGCCAACTCGGTGAGAGCATCCATCGATGCGACCACGTCAACGACCACAGCGGTCACGTTGTCTGGGGCCCCCTGCTCGCGGGCCTCAAAGACGAGGTCTTCGAGAATCTTGGAGCCTTCAACCTTGGCCAGCATCGAGTCGCCGATCAGCTTGTCGCTGACGTAGCCGCAGAGACCATCGCTGCAGGCTAACCAGCGGTCGCCCGGTTTGACGTCGAGCACCATGGTGTCGATTTCTGGGTTTTCGATGCCATCTCCGAGCACGCGCATCAGCACGTTTCGCCTCGGGTGCACGAGCGCCTCTTCTGGTGTGATCTTTCCGGTCTCGACGAGACGCTGAACGAAGGTGTGGTCGACCGTGATCTGGCGAACCTTGCCGTCGCGCGCGAGGTAGATTCGCGAGTCGCCGATGTGGCCAATAACGACCTTGTCGCCCAAGAAGAGCGCTGCCGAAAGTGTCGTGCCCATCCCCGCCAGAATCGGGTGGCTTTCGACGGTCTTGACGAGCATCGCGTTGGCCTCGCGCACACCGGCAACCAGCATCGACTCGGCCTCGTCGGTGCCAGAGTAGGTTGCGTCGATCTGGGCGAGGCGCTGGGTCACGAGCGCGGATGCAAAGTCACCGCCCGCGTGGCCACCCATTCCGTCGGCAACCAAGAAGAGCGAATAGCCCGAGTAGCCCGAATCCTGGTTGCTCGAACGAACCTCGCCAATGTGCGAGATTGCGTTGCCAACCAGCTTGAGGGTCAACTTAGGCTCGCAGTTCGAATACGGTTTTGCCCACTCGAACCGGGGTGTTCAACTTGACGACGGCGGGGGTGCCAACGCGATTGCCGGCCAAGAATGTGCCATTGGTTGAGTTGAGGTCTTGAATCAGCCAGTCGTTGTTCATCTGAATCAACTTGGCATGCTGGCTCGAAGCGTATTCGTCATCGACCAGCAGGTCGCAGCTGGCCGCGCGACCAATCAGAATCTCTTTGCCGGTGAGCGCCAGCTCGACGCCAGCGCGGTCGCCCTGAGTGATGACAAGGCGGCTAGGTATTGCGCCGACCGGCTCGGTCTGCTGAACCCTAGCCGATGGCGGGGCCGGCACGACCGGAGCCGAAACCACGGTCGGCGCTGCCGCCTTGGCGGCTCGGCCAACGACCTTTTGGCCAAATAGGTCGGCGCGAATCACCGAGATGATGCTGAAGACAAAGATCCAGAGCACCGCAACAAATCCGATGCGGACTATCAGCAGTGCGAGTTCACTCATGAGGTCGCCAGCACCTTGAACGTGAAGTCGAGGCGCCCCGCCAAAATCTCGGTGTCTCCCGCGATGGCCACCTCGGTGACAGCTCGGCCGTTCACCACGGTTCCGTTTGTCGAACCGAGGTCTTTGACCGCCGCGTTCTGGCCATCCCAGAGAATCTCAAAGTGCTTGCGACTCAGGCTCGTGTCGTTGATGGCGATGTCTGCGGTGGTGTCGCGGCCAACCGTGGTGCGGGCCTGAGTCAAGATGTAGCGCTGACCGTTGACCTCGAGTGCCGGCACCCAGGCCACCTTGACCTCTTGGCTCTGCGACTTGACCTTGAGCTCGCCGAGGTCGAGGCCCCCGTCTTCGACAAGGTTGATCGCCAGCTCACCCGCGAACTGAAAGTTCTGCAGGTTGGCGTGACGCTTGGCCTGATCGGTGAGTTCGGTGAGCAGCGCATCTCCGAGGATCTTCTT
>CANGNR010000029.1 GCA_947455385.1 Microbacteriaceae bacterium | reverse complement strand
TGATCATTGGCGGCGGTGTCATCGGCACAATGCACGCCTGGCAAGCGCTCGAGCGCGGCCACCAAGTTGTGCAACTCGAGCGAGACCTGACCCCGCGCAGCGCATCCGTTCGCAATTTCGGCTTGGTCTGGGTTAGCGGTCGGGCGAGCGGTGCCGAACTCGACGAGGCCCTGCGAGCCCGTGAACTCTGGGGCAAACTTGCGCAAGACAACGCCTCTCTAAATTTTCGCGCTAACGGCTCGCTCACCATTGCCCGCAGTGAGGCCGAACTCACGGTGATGCAAGAGTCTACGCAGAAAGCCGACGCCGAATCACGCGGATGGCGCTTGCTCGATGCAGCCGAGACTCGCGTGCTCAACCCGGCTTTGCGCGGAAAATTCCTTGGCGCGCTCTGGTGCCCGCTCGACGCAGCCGTCGAACCGCCCACAGTGCTCGGCGAAATGCGAGGCTACCTGGCCGCGAACCCCAACTACGAGGTCAGCTTTGGCGTCGAGGTCGTTGACTTCGCCGAAACAGATTCATCCGTTGCAGCTATTGCCCGCGACGGCCAGCGCTTCGAGGCCGACCTCGTCATTCTCTGCCCTGGCGCCGACCACTCGACACTCTTCGGCGAGAAGTTCGCCACCGCACCGCTGCGCCGAGTGCGCCTGCAAATGATGTCCACCGCACCTTTCGACGAAGAAATCACGACCTCGATTGCCGACGGCGACTCGCTTCGCTACTACCCGGCATATGACGTGCCGGCCCTGAAGAAGCTCGCCCCGCAGCATCCGATTGCAGCCGAACACGCGATGCAGTTGCTGCTCGTGCAGCGCACCGATGGCACCTTGACCATCGGCGACACCCACGAATACGATGAGCCGTTCGAGTTCAGGTTGCGCGAAGACGTCTATCAATACCTCGCCGACGTCGCGAGCGATATCCTCGGAAGGCGCATCCCTGAAATCGTGAACCGCTGGGATGGCATCTATAGCCAACGCACGGATGGCGCGATTTGCGACCGCAAGCAGATTTCGCCACGCATCATCAGCGTCACTGGCCCTGGTGGTCGAGGCAACAGCCTTTCGCCGGCAATCGCCGAAACCACATTCAAGACTCTTATCGATTAGCCCAAAGTTTCGCCCACCTCACTCACCAGGAGACCAAAGTGCTCGTTCCTATGCTTGCCCTCGACGTAGCTGGCACCACGGTTCAAGACCAAGGTGTTGTGCTCACCGCGTTTGAGAGCGCGTTTAGCAACCTGGTGCCAGAGATATGGGCCGAGCGTTCTAAGGAGCTCATGGACTACGCGGTTGCCACCATGGGCCAGTCGAAGATCGAGGTGTTCACAGCGATGCTGGGAGAGGGCGCCAAGGCCCACATGGCAAACGTCGAGTTCGAGAAAGCGTATTTGAAAGCCATCGAGGCTGGCGGTGCCCGCCCAATCGACGGCGCCGAAGAGCTTTTCGTTGTTGCCCGTCAACACGGGATTCCCGTAGTGCTGACCACCGGCTTCAGCCGTAAGACCCTGGATGCCCTGATCTCGGCCCTCGGCTGGGGTGACGCAATCGACCTCACCGTCACGCCAACCGAGGCGGGACGCGGGAGGCCTCATCCTGACATGTTAAATCTCGCGGCAACGCATTTTGGCGTGACCGACAAGTCGAGCGTGGTTGTTGCAGGTGACACTGAGTCTGACATCACCTTCGGCAAGGCTTTTGGCTCGAGTCATGTTTACGGTGTGACTACCGGCGCGCATTCATATTCACAACTTGTTAGGGCCGGCGCGACAAACGTTTTTGCGAGCGTGCAAGACCTAATCTCGCTCATCACCTCCTAGGCACTTCTCGAGTTAACTTTTCGACTTCAGAAGTACGCCGATTCTTTAGCCGTTTACAGCCGACAGGTCAGCCGAACTTAACCCACCGTTAGAAAACGCAACCTGTACTAGTAACGAACTCGACCGAGTCTCAAAACTCTCAACAAGGAGAACTAATGCGTTTCAAGCGTTTCGCAGCGGCAGCGGTAGCTGTCGTAGCAGCGGCAGGCATGAGCCTGACCTTTGCAGCACCATCACAGGCAGCCATCAACTACTGCAAGGTGACCGACCTACAGTCATCGGCTAACGGCATGAACGGTCTCGTTGCCGCTGCCAAGAAAGAGGGCGTTCTCAACGTCATCACCCTTCCTCGCGACTGGGCCAACTACGGCGAAGCCATGGACCTTTTCAGCAAGGCATTCGGAATCAAGATCAACGATGACAACCCAGACGGTTCGTCGGCCTACGAGCTTCAGACCATCGCAACCGCAACTGCCGACAAGCAGCCAGACGTTGTTGACATTGGTGTTTCGGCTCTCAACTCGGTTACCGGCCCAGGCCGCCCAAGCATCTTCGCTAACTACAAGGTTCAGAACTTCGCTGACATCCCAGCTGAGTGGAAAGACGCCGGCGGCGCTTGGTACGGCGACTACAACGGCATCATCGCCATCGCTTACGACAGCTCGGTCTCGCCAGCTCCTAAGAAGATCAGCGACCTGACCAACGCTGCCTACAAGGGCCAGGTTGCTCTCGGTGGCGACCCATCGGCCGCTCAGGAAGCCTTCATGTCGGTCTTCGCAGCTGCTATCGCCAAGGGCGGTTCGGTGACGAACATCCAGCCTGGAATCGACTTCTTCAAGACTCTGAAGCAGAACGGCAACTTCACCAGCGTTCTCGCTAACGGTGCCAACTACGTCTCGGGCGCGTACAAGATCAGCCTTTCGTGGAACTTCAACGCTCCAGGTGCCATTGCTTCGGCCAAGGCCGCCGGCAAGACCCTGAAGTACGTGATTCCTTCGGACGTCGCTCTTCAGGGCACTCCATACATCCAGGCAATCAACAAGAAGGCTCCTCACTGTGCCGCAGCTCGTCTGTGGGAAGAGTTCATCTACTCTGAGAACAAGGGCAAGACCAGCGACAAGATCACCGCAGCAGACAAGAAGCTGCCAGGTCAGGCTCTGTTCAACACCATCTTGGGTGGACAGAACATCTTCGTTTCGGGTGGAGCAACCCCTATCACCGTCAAGGCGATGACCAAGAAGGGTCTGCTAATCAAGGCCCCAGCCGGTCTCGATGTTCCAAAGTCAGCCAAACTGGTAATGCCGTCGCCTGACAACCAGGCTGCGGGCAAGTCACTGGTTACCTCGCAGTGGCCAAACCTCTAAGTAACACCGTTGACAAGGGCGCCGCTAACCGCGGCGCCCTTGTTAGCGATTTCACCAGGCAGCTTGTTCCGATTCTGCCGCTTCTCGTTCTAATCGTTGTCTTTCTTATCTGGCCCATCGTCAACGTCGCGATCATGGCCTTCGAAGACAACTACGGCAACTTCACCTTCGACAACTTCGTCGTGGCCTCGCAGGGCGTCTATGCCCAGGCCTTTGGCAACAGCATTTCGCTCGGCATCTATTCGGCCCTTCTCGCCTCGATTCCCGGCGCCGTCTTTGCCTACATCATCGAGAGCCGTGGCTCAGAATTTTTGAAACGGATTATCAACTCGGCCACCAGCGTGCTCGCAAACAGCGGTGGTGTGCCACTGGCCTTCATGTTTATTGCGGCCTTCGGCGCCGAGGGTTCGGCCACCGTTCTTCTAAAGGCCATCGGTCTCGACATCTATGCCGGCGGTTTTACGCTCTTTTCATACTGGGGCCTCGTGCTCGTCTACTGCTTCTTTCAGATTCCTATCATGGTTCTGGTCTTCTCGCCGGCCGTTCAGGCCCTGCGCAGAGAGTGGACCGAAGCCGCCCGCAGCCTCGGCGCATCCAAGTGGCAATACTGGCGTCACGTCGGTTTTCCCCTGTTGTTTCCGAGCTTCTCCGCTTCGTTCTTGCTCCTTTTCGCGAGCGCATTCTCTGCCTATGCCACGGCCCGCGCCATGACAGTGGGCACAATCGCACTGGTGCCACTAATGATTGGCACGCTAATCGACGGCAATGTCATCGTCGATCAGTTCAACCTCGGCAAGGCCCTGGCCATCGGTATGGTGTTGGTCACCGCGCTGGCGATGGTGCCATACCTTCTCATCCAACGTCGCGTGGCTAGGTGGCAGAAGTGAAGCGTTTAGGGTTCAAGTTGCCTTCGGCCGGGCTTTTCATCGCTGTGCTGCTGGCCGGCGTTTTCGTGCTCTTGCCGCTTGGTTCGGCTAGCGAATACTCGTTCAGAACCCCTGCGCTCGGGCCTGGAACATACGGCTGGGACAACTACGCCTGGTTCGTCTCGCAGCCAGACTTCGGCACCTTCATCACGCTCTCGCTGCTTCTCGCAGCCGTAGCCGCCGGCATCACGCTTCTCGTCTTGGTGCCGACCGTGGTCTGGCTAAACCTGCGCGGCCAGAAGTTGCGCCCCCTCATGGAGTTTCTGACGCTGCTACCTCTGGTCATCCCGGTGGTGGCCCTCGCAATCGGCGCGCAGACCTCGTTGCCGGTCGAACTGCAGTCGAATCAGTATTCGCTTTCTTTCTTCTATTTCGTGTTAGCCCTGCCGTACACCTATAGAACGCTGGATATCGGAATCCGGGCCATCCCGTTGAAGACTCTCAGCGAGGCAGCCCGCAGCCTTGGCGCCAGCCAGATTAAGGTCATCGCGCTGGTGCTCGCACCTGTGGTTCGCGGTGCGGTGATCGCTTCAGTCTTCTTGACCATCGCGCTCTCGCTCGGCGAGTTCACGCTCACCTCGCTGCTGCACTGGCAAACCTTCACCACCTGGGTGACGGTCATCTCGCAAAGCAACATCCTTGGCGCAATCGCGCTCTCGGTTTTCACCATCGTGGCAGCATTCGCGCTTCTACTGGTTGTTGGTCTGGTTTCGATTCGCACGAAGCGCCGCCAAGTTACGGAGGAATAATGAAGAAGAAGTCGACCGCCCTGCGTCTGCGCGGGGTTACCAAGAGCTTTGCTGGCTTGACCGCGCTCGATTCGCTCGACCTCGACGTCAAGCCGGGCGAGTTAGTTGCGCTGCTCGGCCCATCTGGCTGTGGCAAGACCACCGCGCTGCGCATCGTTGCCGGCCTCGAAAAGGCCGACTCTGGCAAGGTGCTCGTGCGCGGCGAAGATATCACCGAACTGCCGGCTCACAAGCGTCACATGGGCATGGTCTTTCAGCAGTACTCGCTGTTTCCGAACCTCACCGCCGAAGAAAACGCGGCCTTCGGTCTTCGCATGCAGGGCGTTGGCGGGGCAGAGCGCAAGGCTAGGGCCCTCGAGCTGCTCGATCTTGTCGGCTTGAGTGCGCTGGCTAAGCGCTACCCTCACGAGATGTCGGGCGGGCAGCAGCAGCGAGTGGCCCTGGCTCGTGCACTCGCAGTTGAGCCCGAGGTGCTTCTGCTCGACGAGCCCCTCAGCGCGCTCGATGCAAAGGTTCGCACGAGCCTTCGTGAAGAAATCCGTCGGCTGCAGCTTGAACTCGGCACCACCACGATCTTCGTCACTCACGACCAAGAAGAGGCCATGGCCATCAGCGACCGAGTCGCCGTGATGAGCAGGGGCAAAATCGAACAAATCGATACCCCGGATGTGCTCTACAGCAATCCGGCCAGCTCGTTCGTGGCTTCGTTCGTGGGCAATATGAACCGGATTCCTGCGCAATTCGATGGCAAGCACGCTCATCTGCTCGGCGGCAAGGCCAAGGTTTCGAACACCGATTCCGCTGCACCCACTTCGGTCGTCGCCCTGGTTCGCCCAGAGAACATCCGTCTGTTCAAGCCGGCCCACAATGCCAAGGCAGTTGCCGACGCGACGGTGCTCAATCGTTCGTTCCTCGGACCTGTCTCGCAGGTGACCGCACGCACCGCCGACGGCCACGTGGTTTCGGCCCTGCTGCCAACCGCAGACACCGGTGACCTGCACGCTGGCGACGCCGTTGCCGTCGAGCTCCTCGCCAAGCAGATCATGATTGAAGGCTCAAATGCCTAAGACCAACGAGCAACGCATCGAGATGGTTCGCGAGGCCAACGCCCATGGCATCGCCACCACTAGGCTCGAGTTGAGGCCTGGCGAACCAGTCATCGGTGGCACCCCTGATATCACTCAGGTGCTCGCGACTTTCATTCACTTCAGCGATATTCACGTTTGCGACACCCAGTCTCCTGCTCGGCTTGAGTTTCTAGACCGCCTTGCCGACCCTGATCACCCGATGCAGCCGATCGTCAAATACATCGGAACCTATCGTCCGCACGAGTTCTTGAGCGTGCAGGTCGCCGAGTCGATGGTTCGCGCTGCCAACGAGATCGAGATGGGTCCGCTTGCCGGCGGCCGAATCGACGCGGTTATCGTCACGGGCGATGTCACCGACAATGGCCAGCACAACGAACTCACCTGGTACAAAACCATCATGGATGGCGGCCCAATTCTCCCAACGAGCGGTGACATCCACGGTCAGTTCGATGGTCCGGCTAGCCCGAAGGCCGAGACCTGGGACGTCCACTATTACCACCCAGACTTTGCCCCAGATGGCCTCGAAGAGGATCGCCCGAAGTCGCAATTCGGCGTGCCGGCATTCCCCGGTCTGCTTCACGCTTCGCGCAGCCCGTTCATTGCCGAGGGCCTAAAGCACCGTTGGTTTGGCATTCACGGCAATCACGATGCACTCTTGCAGGGTGTTGCCGTGCCGAACGATTACGTCAGCGACCTCGTAGTTGGCAACCAGAAGCTCAATCGAATGAGCGCCACCGCAAACCTGCAGGAGTTCTTCGGTCACTTCGGCGAGGTTGGCCCTGCCACTTATGGCAGCCCGAGTGACATCGACACTCGCACGGTGGCGGCCGATCAGGCCCGTCGCTTCACTCAGATCGAAGACTGGGTCAACATTCATACCAAGTGCGGTCACGACCACGGCTTGAAAGGCAACCCAGACGACCAGGCCTATTTCGTGCGTGACATCGGCGATTCGGTTCGCCTGATTGCGCTCGATACAGTGAATGCTCACGGCGGATGGCAGGGTTGCATCGACCAGACCCAGTTCGCATGGTTGCGCGAGACACTTGAGGCGTCACGCGGCAAATACGTTGTGTTGGCAAGTCATCATCCGTTGCAGGATTTGTTCAACGGCTATGCGCCGGCTGGCGTGGCGGCCCCCGTTCTGAAGGACGAGGTCTTTTCGCTCCTCGTGCAGCACCGCAATGTTGTGTTGTGGGCGAGTGGCCACGTGCACGATAATCACGTTGAGCCGGCGGTTGCGCCGAATGGGCAGCTCAGTTTTTGGCAGGTTCGTGCCGCTTCTCTTATTGATTGGCCGCAGCAGGGTCGCACTATCGAGATCGTTCGTTCAGCCGATGGCCGCATTGCAATCGGCACGGTGGTTATCGACCACGCTGCCCCGCTCAACTTTGCCGCCGATGAAGACTGGCTCAGCGACCCGATAGCGTTGGCCGGGGCCTCGCGCCTGATCGCCGCCAATGACTGGCAGCGTCAGGGCGAGGACCCCAACTTTGACGAGTGGACCGGCTCTGTTGATGACCGCAACCGTTGGTTGTGGCTCGAAGACCCGCTAGCTTAGAAACTCGGCCGAGACCTCGCGCGCGAGGTCGATCTGGTGGCTGGCAAGTGCGTTGGTCACTACCTTTAGCGCGATCGGCTTGAGGTTTGGTTTGACCTCCGCGGCCTGCCCGGCCAACAGCAGCGCATAGTTGGCGCGAGCCAAGGCGCGAGCGTCGGGCGTGCCATCCATGCTGGTCTTGCCGAGCTTCGCGGCAGACTTGGCCAGCACCGTCACCTGCTCGAACTGCCCGAGCTTGGCCAGCGCCACGGCGTGGTCGGCCTGAGCACCCGCGAACCAAGGCTGAGTGTTGGCGAATGGCGAGTCGAGCACGACTCGGTTCATCTCGGCAACCTGGGCCCAGTCTTCGGTTTCGTACGCGATGATGCCGAGGCTCAGATAGATCGAGGTTTCGAGCACCACGTCGCTCAGCGCTCGGGCGCGAATCAGCGCCTTCTCGAGCTGAATCTTGGCGTCGAGCGAGTTGCCCTCGGCAAAGTAGGTGATCGAGAGCGCCGCAACCGCATCCGCCGCATTTGCCGCGAGCTTTAGCGAGTCCATGAGCGGAATGATCTGAAGCAGCAGTTCGCGCGCCTCCTCGGTGCGACCAACCCCGCTGAGCGCCTTGGCATACAAGTGGTCGACCTTCAGCTGGTGCTTGCGCTCGCGCCCAGGGTTCTCGTACTCCTTGATCTCTTCAAGCACGGTCAGCGCCTCACCCTCGCGACCGAGCTCAATCAGAAGCTCGGCCATGAGGTACTTGCTGCGCTCAACCTCGCCCTCGGCCTCAAAGTAGGTCGCGAGCCCGTTGCTCTCAGATGCCAAGTCGAGGCCATCCTGGTAGCGACGAAGGTTGCGCAGGGCAATCGCCTTCTCGTTGGTCAACGCCGGCAAAAAGTTGCCCGGGTCGTTGTCGCGGGCCTCGGCGATGGCCGGGTCGAGCGCCACGATGGCATCCTCGTTGCGGCCCATCTTGCGAAGCAGACGGCCGTATTCAAGACGGATGATGGTCTGAAACGGATAGTTGACCTCTGCCGCAATCGCGAGCGCCTGGCCCATGAGGTTTGCGGCCTCGGTGATCTCCTCGGCATTGCGCATGCAGCGCCCCTTAAAGAACGTGCAGTCGATCTCGATGTCTGAGCGAGAAGCCGCACGGGCAAAGTCGATGGCCTGACCGTAGCCGGCCGCAGCAGCGTGCCAGTTGCGTGGGTGGCAGTGAGCAAAGCCGATGGCAATCGACGCATAGGCCGCGCCGGTCATGTCACCGTTGGTGATAAAAAGGTCGAGCGCGGTGTCATAGAACACGAGCGCCTTGGCCCAGTCGCGATGCACGACCTCGCGGCCGGCGCGCATCAGTTCGTGGGCCTTGCCCTGGTTGGTTGTGCTGCGTGCGATGCGCTCGAGGGAATTTTCGCTATCGAACTCATCGTCTTCTTCATTGAAACGTGCCATAAGAATCTCCTTTGATCGATAGCGGATAGTCCCGGACGGCCAACAAATTACAGAAAGCCGAAGTGGGGGGAAGTCCATCTTGAACCCGACCCCCGACATTTTTATTTCGGATGCCCGCAACACGCCGAAAAGTTTTTCTGCCGTTCAACTTGCACAATGTCTGGCCGGTGTGTTACCTTCTCTTTTGCATCAAGAGTGACCGAAAGGTCCGGCAACCTCCCCACTGGAAAGGTGCCAAAACGATGTGGCCCCGGGCAACCGCCCGAGGCAACCAGTGGAGGCCCAGCCTCCCGGCAACGAAAGGGAGGCATTTTCATGCCCGCTTCAGAACCAACGCCAGAATACGAACCGCGCTATTTCGAGGCCGACAAAACTGCGGCCGAGTACGAAGCCCGCTACAAAAGCCCAGCGACCAAGGGCTACGACAAGTGGATGTGCAGCCGCAGAGCTGGTGACTTCAACTCATTCGCTTCGGCCCAGAGAAGGCGCATTCACTACGTGGCGGCCGGTGGCATGGGTTCCACCCCTGCGGTCTATTGCTGCTGCGGCCTCAAAGTGTCTTTGCCTCAGTTCGCCAACTACGACGACCTGCCAGCTCGAGGGCTCGATGTGCCTGGTCACTGGGATCACCTCACGAATACCCCAGCCCAGGTATTCGTGCTCCACGATCGCCTTGTCTGTGCCGGATGCGACCTAAACGAACCGGTGGACTTCGACCACGAAGAGCACTGGAAGAAGAAACCTCTCGTTGACTGGGATGCCGTCCTCGCGGCTCACGCCGACTGTGGTTTTTCCCGCCTCTGAGGCGCCCGAAACACAACATTCACCACCACGCGTATATATGGGGGCCTTTTTTGCATCCCCGTTTCGAAACTAAGGAGCCATATGGATCAAGACAAAGCCGCACAGTTTCTCGATATTGCCTTCTCAGACCTCTGCCTCGAGGAGCGTCTGGCCCAGCATTTTGCCCTTCACTTTGGGCACGATGTTCCGTTCTTGTTTGTCGAACTCGGATTCACCTACATCTGGGCACACGACACCAACGCACCGCAGCTCGACTCTCCCTATTACATCGACGGCGTCGAATACACGATTCGAGGCCAGATCGAGGAGTTTCACCTGGAGCCTTACCTCAATCGAGCTCTTGTGCCGGTGAGGCCTGAGTGTGCAGAGGGCGAGTGGATTCTCACCTGTGACGCCAGCCTCGACCAGAAGCTCAAGTGGCACCTCAAGCGCTTCGATAAGCCCATCTCGATGAACGCCGTTGTTCCCGCCAAGCAGGCGATCTGGCTCGACTCCTATGGCTTCGACTGGGATACCACCATGATTCCCCTTCCCGAGGGCATCAGGTTTCGCGGCACCGCCGAATGCCCAATGCGAGACTTCATCGACGGGCACAACCTGCACGCCTTTCTCACCGACACCGAAGACAACGGCCGCTTGGATGTGGGTTCAGGGGCGCTGGTCGGGTCTTCGGGTGCCGGTGGTGGCTGTCTCCAGGATGGGGTGATTTGGGACAACCAATAGTCCTAATGGATCGAAACCGAGGGAGGCTCGGCTGAGTTAGGCGTCAATGAGGCTCCTGGGTGATAAGTTCCCAGCCCAAGAACAGCTTCAGTAGCTGACTCTGTGTCGCACAAGTTCTCCAAACCCCCTCTCCCGAAGTTTCTTAACCATCTCATCGTGAAGTACCCGGGTTGCTGCTTTGCCGGTGAAACCACTCCACTTCCAGCGGTCAAAGTCAATCTCCTCTGCTACGACTTGGATAAGCTCGTTCGCCACAGCAGGTGAGTAGTTTGAAGGTTCAGGCATCGCGTTGGAGTAGAAAGTCCCTGCGAGTCTCGCAAATGCGGCGAGACCCAGTCCTTTGAGCACAATGTAGTCCTTGTAACTCTCGAATGTGTCTGGGAGCGCTTTTCGAACATAACCATAAAAATCATTCAGCACAGTCAGCAGAAAGTCTGGGCGGTCTTCATTAGCTTTTCGGAACACAGCACCGGCAGAGAGAAACTCTTGTAAGGCATTCGAGAGACCCACGAGTGTGATTGGAGGCACGCCGTTGTAGACAAGACGGTAGCCGCGCGTGCTGCCCCCTTTGTTTACAAGCTGATGGAATACATTGCCCGACTCGCTCAGTTGATTGGCCAACCAAGTGGATAGGCTCACAACGCTGCTTGCCGGATCGAAAGTCGACTGCTTTGACTGAAAATTCAGCATTAGCGAACGGTTCATGTTTTTGTGATTTCCATTAATGTCCGTGAAGATTTTCCTCTCCTGGTCATTTGTCAGGCCAAGAAAGAGAGCGAAGGGAACGACAGGAAACTCCTCAAGTTGATGTTCTCCAGAATCAAGTAGTTTTCTCGCTT
>CANGNR010000028.1 GCA_947455385.1 Microbacteriaceae bacterium | reverse complement strand
CATGGATGCGATGCGCAACTCGACCGGCACCGAAAAGGTCGCCACCCTGCGCAAAGAACTGCAAGACACCATGGACATGAACGCCCAGGTTTACCGCACCGAGGATTCGCTGAACGAGGCCATGGCCAAGATCTCAGACCTTCGCAAGCGCTACCAGAACGTTCAGATTCAAGACAAGGGCCTTCGTTTCAACACCGACCTGCTCGAGGCAATCGAGCTCGGCTTCTTGCTCGACCTCGCCGAGGTGCTCACCATCACCGCACGCGAGCGACGCGAGAGCCGCGGCGGACACTTTCGCGAGGACTACCCGGAGCGCGACGACAAGAAGTTCATGTTGCACTCGATGGCCTACCTGCAGAAGGCGCCAAAGGGCAAGAACCAAGACATCAAGATCGACTGGAAGCCAGTCACGATCACGAACTACCAGCCGATGGAGCGTAAGTACTAATGGCTACCGAGACCGCACAAGAAATCGGCGTCGTCCCGACCTTTACGGTGACGCTGTTCGTTCGCCGATTCAATCCAGAGGATGGCCAAGAGGCGCGCTGGCAGGACTTTGACGTCGAGGTGCACGGCACCGACCGAGTGCTCGACGCCCTGCACAAGATCAAGTGGGAGCAGGACGGTTCGCTGACCTTCCGTCGCTCCTGCGCCCACGGCGTGTGTGGCTCCGATGCAATGCGCATCAACGGCCGCAACCGCCTTGCCTGCAAGACCCTGATCAAAGACCTCGACATCAACGAGCCAATCTACGTTGAGCCAATCAAGGGTCTCTCGGTTGAAAAAGACCTCGTTGTCGACATGAACCCGTTCTATGAGGCTTACCGCGCGGTCAAGCCGTTCTTGATTGCCTCGGATACTCCGGTCGCAGAGCGCATCCAGTCGCCCGAAGACCGCGAGCGCTTCGACGAGACCACCAAGTGCATTCTCTGTGCCGCGTGCACCTCGTCTTGCCCAGTGTTCTGGACAGACGGGCAGTACTTCGGCCCAGCGGCAATCGTCAACGCCCACCGTTTTATCTTCGATTCGCGCGATGAGGCATCGTCGGTGCGACTAGACATCCTCAACGACAAAGAGGGCGTGTGGCGTTGCCGCACCACCTTCAACTGCACCGAAGCCTGCCCTCGCGGCATCCAGGTAACGCGCGCGATCGCAGAGGTCAAGCAGGCGATTCTGCGGGGTCGCCGCTAAAGCCCGCTGAACTATTTCTGGGAACTTGCTTATAAATGGCGAATGAGCCTGTTGGCCAAGCGCCATGCGGGTTTACCCTTAAGTCATGAGTTGCGAAAACGAGTGCGGGCAACACCCTGATCTCGTTCGTCGCGCCCCGGCCGAAAACGTCGTCTATGTTGAGCCGCAAGAAGATCGACACCTCTCACGCCGCGGGCTGCTAAAGGCAGCTGGTGCCGCGCTCGCAACCATCGGATTCTCGAGCGCATCCTCGATGGCGTTCGCGGCGGCCGTAGCCACCACTAAGACCTATACGCTCACCAACTCGAAGACCGACAGAATGTGGCCCAAGCTTGGCACCGCCACTCGATACGTAATAAAGATGGACACCGTCAAAACCGAGGATGGCGGTCGCACCAAGGTAGAGCGAGAAGACACCTTCATCGTCGTGACGCAGCCCAAGCCAGGCGTCTTTAGAGCCTTCAAGGGCCTCTGCACTCACCAGCTTCGCCCGCTCGACCGCTGGCAGGGCAACAACCTGATTTGCAGCCAGCACGGGGCGGCGTTCGATATGACCACCGGCGCCAACACCATGCCACCGCGCAACTTCGGCAACCGAAGTGTGCCGGCACTCAGAAACTTCGCTCTCACGATTGACCCAAAAACGGGCATCGTGACGATTACTGCCTAGCGGCCAAAGCCTGGCGAAGCTGCGGAATCAAAACCGGCGAGGCCGACAGACTCGATACACCAAGCTCAATAAACAGTGCGGCCGAATCCGGATCCGCAGCCGCCTCACCGCAAACACCGACCGGCTTGCCAGCTCGCTCGGCCGCGGTTGCCACCTGACCAATCAATTGAAGAACTCGCGGCTCGCGAGCCAAAGCGAGGTCGGAGCTAGAGTCTTCGCGCGAGAGTCCGAGGGCATACTGACTCAGGTCGTTTGTGCCAACACTCACAAAGTCCACCGCCGATAGCGTCTTGGCAAGCTCACCGGGGCTGCAGATCTCGGGCACCTCAATCATCACGCCGACCTTGCCAAAGGCGTGCGGCAGACGGGCGTTGTGAAGAGCAGCCGAGAGCACGGCAGATCTGGCCGCCTTGACGAACTTGACCGCCTCGGCTGCCGAAACCACCATCGGGGCCATCACCCACAGCTCGGTCTGCGGAACCTTTTGCTGGGCCAACGCGAGCGCCAGCAACTGAGTCTCGAGAACCTTGGGGTTGGTTAGCAGTGCGCGAAACCCACGGTCGGCATATTTGCGGGGCTCGAGTTCGCCGGTGCTTGCGTTTCGCTGGCGTCGCTCGACCTTAAGAAACGGCAGCGGTTTGTCTTGGTCGAGGTCTAACACTCGCGCGATCACCTTGCGGCCCTCAAACTGGCGAAGCACCTGGGTGTACTCCCAGACCTGCTCCTCGAGGTCTGGCGGCGTTTGCCTGCCTAAATAGAGCAGCTCGGTGCGAAACAGGCCGACTCCCCCGGCCCCGGCTAGCTTGGCCGACCGCGCCTCTGAACTCGAGCCGATGTTGGCGAGAATCTCGACCCCGACATCGACATGACCCACGGCCAGAGCCTGCGGCGAGTGCAGCGCATCCTCGGCATTTCGGTACTGCTCGATTTCGTCGTCGGATGGCGAGACCAGAACCTGCCCGCTCGAGGCGTCAACCAGCAGCCGCTCGTTGGCCTCGATGGTGTCGGCACCTACCACTCCAAAAACCGCCGGGATGCCGGCCCCGCGCAACATGATTGCCGCGTGCGAGGTGGCGCTGCCGGTGGCGCAGACGACGGCACGCACGTGAGCGCGCTCGAGTTGAGCCACGTTGATGGGCGTGAGCGACTCGGCCACGAGTACGTATGGTCCGCTCGGTTGGGCGGGCCTTGCAGCCTCGGCTGGCTCACCGTTTAGCTCTGCCAAGACCTGCCCGGCGAGCGCCTCGAGGTCGTCTGCCCGCTCGGCGAAGAACCCGCCGACCGCGCGCAACTTGCGTGCGAAACCGCCGAAGGCGCCCGTGACCGCCGCCTCGAGTCGAGCTCCGTCGGCCATGTGATCTTTGATTCCCTGAAGCAGCAGCGGATCGCGCAGCATCACCGCAAGGGTCGACATCACCTCGTCACCGGTAGCCTCGCCCGTGCCCAGCTCGAGCCGAGCCGCGAGCGACTCTAGGGCGCCCTTGAGCTGAATGAGTCCCGGTCGCGGGCCGGCAAAAGAAGCTCTGGCGGCCTCGACCGCTGGGTCAAACTGGGCTCGCGCGGCAGCTGGGGTCTGGTGGGCTGGCATGGCCGGGGCCTTTGGTGCAATCGTGCTGAACGCCGGACCATCTGCGGCACCGGCGCCCACGCCCGCACCAACCAAGACCCGCTCTGCCATGAGTCGATTCTACGCAGGAGCATAAACTTGCTCTCATGCCAAACAAGCCCATGAAGGTAGTCACCGTCAATGTGAACGGCGTTCGCGCCGCCTTTCGAAAGGGCATGGCCGAGTGGCTCGAGCAGGAGCAACCAGACATCCTGGCCCTGCAAGAGGTGCGCGCCGAGACCAGCGACCTAGAGGCACTGCTTGCCGAGGCCGGCGGGCTGGCCACCTCTGGCGGCATCTGGCACGTGCTGCACGATTCGGCCAGCGCTAAAGGCCGCGCGGGAGTCGCCATTGTGAGCCGCCAGCCCGCCACTGCCTCGCGCACAACCCTTGGCCCCGACAACTTCGACAGCGCCGGTCGCTGGCTCGAGGCAGACTTCGCAACCCCAAGCGGCAGCTTCACCGTGATCAGCACCTACGTGCACTCGGGCGAGGTCGACACCCCCAAGCAGGGCGAGAAATACAAGTTTCTCGAGGCAATGACCGAGCGCATGCAGCAGCTCATCTCCGCCGGCAGCCTCGCCGTGGTCGTTGGCGACCTCAACGTCGGGCACACCGAGCTCGACATCAAAAACTGGAAGGGCAACCTGAAAAACGCGGGCTTTCTGCCAGAAGAACGCGCCTACTTTGACACTTGGATGCACACCCAGGGCTGGATCGACCTAGGCCGTCAGGCTCACCCCGAAACCCCCGGCCCATACACCTGGTGGTCGTTTCGCGGCCAGGCCTTCGACACCGATGCCGGCTGGCGCATCGACTACCAACTTGCGACTCCCAAGCTGGCCGAGCACGCGAGCAACTACGCCGTGCGTCGAGCAGCCTCCTATGACACCCGCTGGACAGACCACTCGCCCGTGGTTGTCGAGTACGCGCTCTAACCCGAGCCGCCAAGCGCTGCGGCGCATCCGTGACGAATAGAATTGGCCACATGACCTCAGCCAAACCAAATCTGCTCAGCGGCATGCAGCCTTCTGCCGGCTCGCTTCACCTCGGCAACTACCTTGGCGCTTTGGTCAACTGGGCGAACATGCAGGATGACTTCAACGCCTACTACTGCATCGTTGACCTGCACGCCATCACTGTGCCACAAGAGCCAGCAGAGTTGCGCGCTAACACTCGCCGCACCGCAGCCCAGTATCTGGCCGCCGGCATCGACCACAACAAGTCGGCCCTCTTCGTGCAGAGCCACGTGCCGGCGCACGCGCAGCTCGCCTGGGTGCTCAACTGCATCACGGGCATGGGCGAGGCCGGCCGCATGACCCAGTTCAAAGACAAGACCCAAAAGGGTGGCAGCGAGAGCGCATCCGTGGGTTTGTTTACCTACCCGATTTTGCAGGCGGCAGACATCTTGCTTTACCAGCCGAAGGCCGTGCCCGTGGGCGAAGACCAGCGCCAGCACCTTGAGCTGACCCGCGACCTCGCCACCCGCTTCAACTCGCGCTTCGGCGACACCTTCGTGATTCCCGAGGCAGTCATTCTCAAAGAGACCGCAAAGATTTACGACCTGCAAAACCCCGAGGCCAAGATGTCGAAGTCTGCTGCCGACCCAAAGGGCCTGGTCAACATCATGGATGACACCAGCGTGGTGGTGAAGAAGATCAAGAGTGCAGTCACCGACACGGATGGCGAGATTCGCTTCGACCGCGACGCCAAGCCTGGCATCTCGAACCTGCTCGGCATTCACAGTGCGATCAGCGGCGAGAGCATCGCATCGCTCGAGGCTCGCTTTGCCGGCGCCGGCTATGGCGCTCTAAAGGGCGAGGTCGCCGATGTAGTTGTGGCCGCCATCGAACCCATTCGAAACCGCACCGAAGAGCTCCTCAGCGACGTCGCCGAGCTCGACCGCCTGCTAGCCGACGGCGCAGCAAAGGCCAACGCCCAAGCCGAGCAGACTCTTGCAGCGGTCTATGACCGGGTTGGGTTCATCGCAGCTCGCTAAACCCCGGCTCGAAGCCTTCGATGCGTTCGCTCTGGGCTTGTGAAATACATGGCGCCGAGCATGTGTTCTGTGAAACTATAGACAAGTAACAAAGTTCTTCGGGGTCAGTGAAAATCTGAGCCGGCGGTTAAAGTCCGCGACCCGACAGACTGCCCTCTCGGGCAACAGAGACTCGGCAACGAGCGACTGGGTCTGGCGGTTGAGCTGGTGGAATTCCAGCACCGACGGTTAAAGTCCGGATGGGAGAAGAACGAGGTGGTCGCGCACGCGCGGCTGCCCCGGTTGGCGCACGCCAACATCCCTGCCTCGATGAACTCGCACGAGATACCGACGCAGAGGGGCGCAAGCCAGATGAACCAAAGCCACAGCTACGAAGCCGCGATGACTCGCGCGCTCGAGCTTGCGCTGCGCGGCCCAGCCTTTGGCGTGAACCCTCAGGTTGGCGCAGTCATTCTGAACCCAGCCGGCGAGATCGTCGCCGAGGGTTGGCATGAGGGCGCCGGCACAGCGCACGCAGAGGTCATGGCGCTGCAAAACGCATCCCAGTTTTTTGACGAGGATGGCCGTCTACCCAGCGGATACACCGCGGTGGTCACACTAGAGCCTTGCAACCACACCGGCCGCACCGGGCCGTGCGCAGAGGCGCTGATTCGGGCCGGAGTATCGCGAGTCGTCTATGCGGTGAGCGACCCTGGGCAAGAGTCTTCGGGCGGCGCAGCAACCCTGACGGCGGCCGGAATCGAGGTCATCGGCGGCGTGAAGGCCGAAGCGGCCGCCGCTCAAGGCCGAGTCTGGCTGACCGCCACCCGCCTGCAGCGACCATTCGTCACGCTTAAGTGGGCGGCCAGCCTAGACGGTCGCGCCGCTGCCGAAGACGGCACGAGCAAGTGGATCAGCGGCCCAGAATCGCGCGCCGACTCGCACGAACGCCGCAGCCGCGTCGACGCGATTCTCGTTGGCACGAGAACCGTGGTCGCCGACGACCCGGAACTCACGGCTCGCAAGCCAGACGGCTCGCTCTATGAACACCAACCTATGCGCGTGGTGCTCGGCGAGACCGAACTGCCAAACGAAAAGCGCGTCTTCAACGATGACGCCCCAAGTGTGCACTTCAGAACCCGCTCGATTCACGGCGCCCTTGCCGAGCTCTTTCAGCGCGGCATTCGCCACGTATGGGTCGAAGGCGGCCCCAAGGTAGCCAGCAAGTTCGCTCGCCTCGGCCTAGTCGACGAGTTCATCGTCTATCAGGCTCCCCTGCTAATCGGCGGCGACCGCACCGCGATTCGCAACCTCGACATCGCCACCATGAGCGATGCTATCCAGCTCGAATTCGTTGAGGTCAAGCGCCTCGGCAACGACATCTTTATTCGTGCCACCCGAAAGGAAGCCTGATGTTTACGGGAATCATCGAAGAACTCGGCGAGGTTGTCGCCATCGAAAACCAGGATGACGCCAAGCGCATCACCTTTGCCGGCGCAGTCACCACCGTCGACCTGAACCGCGGCGACTCTATTGCCATCTGCGGAGCCTGCCTAACCGCCGTCGAAATCGAGGGCAACCGGTTCACCGCAGACGTAATGAATGAGACCCTGCGCCTCACCAACCTCGGCGACCTCAGGGTTGGCGACAAGGTCAACCTCGAACGCGCGATGAACGCTGCGACCCGCTTTGGCGGCCACATGGTTCTCGGCCACGTCGACGGTGTCGGCGAGGTCATCAGCCGCGAGCCGAGCGAAAACTGGGATTGGGTGCGCATCCGCATCCCCGCCGACCTAATGAAGTACGTCGTGCTCAAGGGTTCGATCACGCTCGACGGCATCAGCCTCACCGTGAACGAGGTTGGCGAAGACTTCGTCGGCCTGAGCCTGATTCCCGAGACCTTGCGTCTCACCACCCTAGGCTCAAAGCAGCCGGGCGACAAGATCAACGTTGAGGCCGACGTAATGGCCAAGCACATCGAGCGTCTGCTCGAAGCAAGGAGTGGCAAGTGAGCCTATCGAGTATCGAACAAGCGCTGGATGCGCTGCGAGCCGGCAAGCCAGTGCTCGTCGCCGACGACGAGAACCGCGAGAACGAGGGCGATGCAATCATCGCCGCCGAGCTGGTCAGCCCCGAGTGGATGGCCTGGATCGTCGCAAACACCACGGGATTCCTTTGCGTGCCGATGGAGGAGACTCGCGCAAACGAGCTCGACCTTCCCCTCATGGTGCTGAACAACCAGGACTCGCACCACACCAACTACACCGTGACCGTCGACGCAACCGACCGCATCAGCACCGGTGTTAGCGCCGAAGACCGCACGCTTACCGCGCGCATCCTGGCTAGCAAGGATGCGACCGCCAAGCACCTGATTCGCCCCGGCCACATGTTGCCGCTGCGCGCACACCCGCACGGCGTGCTCGCCCGCGGCGGACACACCGAGGCGGCCGTTGACCTGTTGCGCCTAGCCGGGCTCACACCGGTCGGCGTAATCGGCGAGATGGTCTCGGCAGACGGTTCGATGATGCGCCTGCCAGAGCTCATGGAGGTCGGCGCCAAGAAGGGCCTGCCGGTAATCACCATCGAGCAGCTGGTTCGCCACATTCAGTCGCACCCAATCGAGCGCGTGACCAGCCCGACCAACCGCATCCGCTTTGAGGCCGAGGCCAAGCTGCCGACCATCCACGGCAACTTCCGCGTTCGCGGCTATTACGACATCAAGACCACTGCAGACCACGTTGCGATCATCGCGGGCAACCCAACCGGCGAAGACGTGCTGGTTCGCCTGCACTCCGAGTGCATCACCGGCGAGGCATTCGGCTCGGTCAAGTGCGAGTGCGGGCCGCAGCTCGACTTTGCACTCGAGAAGATCGCGAATGACCCTCGCGGCGGCATCGTCGTCTATCTGCGAGGCCAAGAGGGTCGCGGAATCGGCCTGCTAAACAAGCTCAAGGCATATGCGCTGCAAGACCAGGGCTACGACACCGTCGATGCCAACCTGGCGCTCGGCTTGCCGAGCGAGAATCGCGAGTATGGCGCGGCGGTGAGCATCCTGGGAGATTTGGGTGTGAAGTCTGTGCGTCTGATGACCAATAACCCGGCCAAGAGCAAGTTCCTCACGGATGCCGGCATTCAGGTCAACGAGTATGTGCCGATCATCGTCGGCCAGGCCGCCGAAAACGCCAACTACCTAGAGACCAAGCGTGAGCGCATGGGCCACATGCTGCCTGAGGTGGCACAGAAGGGGACCAACTGATGAGCGGAGCTGGAGCACCGAAGATTCAGATCGACGCGAGCGGCCTGGCCGTCACCGTCATCGTCACGACCTGGCACACCCAGATCACGGATGCACTGCTGGCCGGAGCCGAGCGCGCGCTGAAGGCGGCCGGCAACGACATCTATTCGGTGGTGCGCGTGCCCGGAGCGTTTGAACTGCCACTTGCGGCACAGTGGGCCGCTCAAGAGGGTGCCGACGCCATCATCGCGCTCGGCGTTGTGATTCGAGGTGGCACTCCCCACTTCGAATACGTCTGCGATTCCGCAACCCAGGGCCTAACCCGCGTGCAGCTCGACCACGATGTGCCGGTAGGTTTTGGCCTGCTCACCGTTGACACCGAGCAGCAGGCGCTCGACCGTGCCGGCCTTGCCGACTCAACCGAAGACAAGGGCGCAGAAGCCGTCGAGGCCGCAATCGCGATGGCTAGACTGAGGGCATAAGCGGTCTACGCAAGAAAGGTAGCTGGCTCCCATGGAACTAACTAACAAAATCCTTCTCGTCCTTCACCTTCTGGGTGTCGGCGCCCTGCTCTCGGGCTTCTTCTATCAGCTCAAAGACATCACCAAGGGCCAAAAGGTTAACGCCGGCATCATCCACGGCGCCTGGCTCATGCTAATCACCGGTTTTGCAATGTCTGGCATCGTCGAGTCGATGGGCCAAGAGCACGTCAACAACGTCGTCATCGGCCTGAAGGCCGTGGTGCTGACTGTGATCTTCTTTGTTGCCTACACCTTTAACAAAAAAGACAAGACCCCCGTATGGGTTGTGCCGACCATCGCCGGTCTAACCACCCTCAACATCGTCTTCGCGATCGTCTGGGGAGTCATTCAGTCGAAGTAGTTTTTGCCTAGCGCAGGAACAACGCGGTTAGTCGCTTGGTCGTAAAGAACAATCCACCCGCAATCATCACCAAGAAGTAGGCCAGGTGGCCGAGCATCGAGACGTTGATCACGCCCAGGGTGAAGCCGCGAATCAACTGGATGCCCTGCCACAGCGGCATGGCCTCGATGACCCACTGCAACCACTGCGGATAAACCGTCAGCGGATAAAACGTGCCCGAGAACAAGAACATCGGCAGCATAAAGAAGTTGACCCAGTTCATCTGCTGAAAGTTCGTTAGGTACGAAGTGATGCCCATGCCAACCGAGGCAAAACCGAAGGCAATCAGCGATGCGGCGGGAATCGCCATGATGCCCCACCACGAGTGGATGAGCCCCATCGGAGCCACAACGGCCATGAAGCCAATCGCGTAGGTTAGCCCGCGCAGCAGCGCCCAACCAATCTCGCCCATGGCAACGTCAATCGGCCCAAGCGAGGTCGCGAGCATTCCCTGATACAGCTTGCCGAAGTGCATCTTGAAGAAGACGTTCCAGGTTGAGTCATAGATCGCGCCGTTCATCGCGCTTGTCGCCAGCAGGGCTGGGGCGATGTATGCGGCGTAACTAACCGGAGCACCGTTGCCATCCGAGACGCCACCGATGAGGTTGCCGAGGCCAAAACCGAACGCCAGCAAATAGAACACCGGCTCAACGAAACCACTCGCCACGATGACCCAGGTTGACGACTTGAGCGCGTAATAGGCGCGCTCGATCACCACGCGCGATCGGCCGGCATAGAGGCCGGCGCCGGGGCGATTGGCGCGCCGCTCTGCGATGGCGATTGCCGAATCGACGGCTGCATTAACCAGGCTCATTCGGCCAACCTCTTCTCGAACTGACGATTCGCCATCCAGAATCCAGCGACAATCATGAGCGCCAGATAGGCGGTGTGCACAAACATGAGCCAGCCAGCAACCGGATGCCCGTAGGCCAGCGCGCGGCCTGCGTTGGTGGCGTGCCACAGCGGCGAGATCCAGCCGATCCACTGCAGATAAATCGGCAGGGTCGAGATGGGATAGAAAGTGCCAGAGAACATGAACATCGGAGCGATGACGAATCGGCCGACGATGGCGAAGAACCCGTCATCCTCTTTGACAAACGAGGTGATGCCGAGCATTAGCGAGGCAAAGGCAAAGCCCGCAAAGACCGCGTATGCCGCCATCGGAAGCACCGCCGACCACTCGATGGCCCCGAATCCCAGCAGCACCGCCTCATAGAGAAAAGTAGTCAGGATGCAGCGAGCCATCGACGCGATCATCACACCGCCGACGATTTGCCGAGCGGTTATCGCGGTGGCGTTCATCGAAAAGAACACGCGGGTCCACGAGAACCCCTCGAGGGTCGGAAACGTCACCTCATCCATGGCGCCTTGAATTGCAGCGGTCGCGAGCAGAGCCGGGGCCAAGAAGGTTAGGTATGGCACGCCTTCGATGCCGTGCGAACCCTGCGCCTTGTTGATCAGCGAACCGATTCCGATGCCCACCGAAAGCAAGTACAGAATCGGGTTGCCGAGGCCAAATGCCACAATCGCGAGAGACCACTTTGACATGTTCTTGAGCCGATACTCGGCGACGAACCAGGCTCCCCAGACCTTGATCAGCGCGGGGTTGACCAGCTTGGTGGCCCCCTGCCAAGAGGTTTCGATGACGCTCACTATTCGACCAGGCTTCTGCCGGTGAGTCGCAAGAAGACATCCTCGAGCGAGCTGCGGCGCACCAGTGAGGTCACCGGCTTTAGGCCCTTGGCCAGAATCTGCTCGAGCGCCTGCTCGCCGTTTTCGACGTAGATCAGGATGCGGTCTGGCAAGACCTCGAGTCGCTCGGCGATGCCACGAAGCTGCTCGGCAACGCCCTCGTTGTTCTCACTACCGAAGCGCACCTCCAACACCTCTTTGCTCGAGTACTCCTTGATCAGGTTGGCCGGGGTGCCCTCGGCCATGATCTTGCCCTTGTCCATCACCACGAGGCGGTCGCACAGCTGCTCGGCTTCATCCATGTAGTGGGTAGTAATGACCAGCGTGACGCCCCTTTCTTTCAGGCGAAACAGGCGGTCCCAAAGGATGTGACGGGCCTGCGGGTCGAGGCCGGTGGTTGGCTCGTCGAGCATCAGAATCTCGGGCTCGTTGATGAGGCCGCGGGCGATGGTCAGGCGCCGCTTCATGCCGCCAGAGAGCTCTTCGGTCTTGCTATTGCGCTTCTCTTGCAGCTGCGCGAAGTCGAGCAGTTCTTCGATCTTGGCCTTCAAAAACTTGCGGCTCAGGCCAAAGTAGCGGCCGTAAACCATGAGGTTCTCCCACACCTTGAGTTCGCGGTCGAGGTTGTCTTGCTGCGGCACAACGCCGAGGTGCGCGCGAAT
>CANGNR010000027.1 GCA_947455385.1 Microbacteriaceae bacterium | reverse complement strand
GGCGTCCTAACCGCGAACGCCGCGACCGGCGCCTGTGTTGTCTCGTTCAGCACGGCCGGAAGCGCCAGCTACAACGCTGCATCAATCAGCAGAACGGCCAACCTGACGAGTCGGCCTGACTCACTCAGCGTCTCGATCGCTGTTGGACCTCCCCCCGCCGCTGCTGGAGCAGCCTCGGCAACTTGGGCAGCCGGACAACCAGCCATGGCGAAGTACGGCCAGGTTGCTGCCATTTCGACTAGCACCACAAGCAAGTCGAGTGTTCAAGTTTCTACCTCTGCTAACTGCACCTATGCCGCGGGAGTCTTAACCCCAAACACCGGCACGGGCAACTGCGTTGTGACCTTCTCGACCACCTCGGTAAACGGATGGGATGCCATCAACGAGACAAGAACCCTTAATCTGTCTCTGGCTACTGACTCCCTCGTGGTCTCGGTAGCCGACGGTGGCGGCCAGCGCGTCTGGCAGAACGGCGATGTTCCGCTGGTCTTCGGCGGCCAAGCCACAGTTTCGGCAACATCAGCGAGCGGGGCAACCGTCTCGATCGCGGTCTCTGGCCCATGTTCGCTGGCCGCTGGCACCGTATCGGCGACATCCGGTGTTGGCAACTGCTCGCTGACCATTGGCACTCAGGCGACTAGCAAATACGCGGCCGTCACAACGACTAAAAACTTTGCGTTGACTAAGGCGACCGACGCGATAACGATCAACAAGGCCCCAGTGGGTGGTCAAGCGTCTGTTTGGGTCGACGGGCAGGTTCAGAACCTCGAGTACGGAAAGGCCCTTAGTCTGACCGCGTCATCAATAAGCGGAGCATCCGTGAATCTGACAGCGACCGGCAGCTGCACGTTAAGCGGCGGAAGACTCACGGCCACTTCGGGAACCGGAACCTGTTCTGTTGCAGCATCGACCGTTGGCGGACTCAACTACACCTCGGCAATCACGTCGCGATCTGTGCTGCTCACTCTCGCTGGGGATGCGCTTTCGGCAACTATTGCCATCGGCGGCGCCAGCGCAAACGTTTGGGCGACGAACCAGCCATCCCTGCGCATCGACCAGACCGCGATTGTTGCGGCAACGAGCTCATCTGGCAAACCCGTTGCGCTAACCGCCAGCGGCAACTGCACATTAGCCGGCGGGGTCATTACTCCGACTGCGCGCACTGGCTCGTGCACGATAACTGGCGTGACTTCAGCGGATGGCAAGTACGCAACGGCATCCGGATCCTGGACCCTAACACTGGCACCTAAATTACCCGTCGCAGACAGCCTGGCCCTCACCTACCGCCTGCTCACCGTGGGTTCGGCAATCTGGACGAACGCCGCACCAATACCCGTAAACGGTTTTGGCGTGCGGTTCGCAGACCAGGTGATGCTCGCCTCAACTTCCCTGAGCGGAACATCGCCGACCTTGAGTGCAACGGGCTCGTGCAAACTCAGTGGTCAGACGTTGACAATCACAAAGGGAAGCGGTTCTTGCGAGCTCAGCGCCACTCTTGCCAGCAGCGATGGTTTCATTGGCCTGACTCAGACTAGAACGCTCATCGCTGCACCAGCGATTGTTCCAGCTCCGGCACTAACGGCCATGAAGGTTGGGGCAAAGCAGCTGTTGCCATTGAATGTGAAGGTGGGAACCAAGACTGTTGCGTATGCCTTTAGCGTTGCACAGGCCTATTCATCCTTCTGCGCGGTTTCCAACGGTTACTTGGTTGCTAAGAAAAAGGGTACGTGCTCGATAACCGTGACAACCCCGAGCCTAACCGGATACTACGGCGCCCTGAAGAGTTCTCTGGTCGTTAAGGTTGGCTAAACGGACTTAGTCGCGAAGACGGTCAGCGACCTTCTTTACGGCCTTCTTGACCTTCTTGTTGGCCTCTTTGATGTCGCCCCGAACCTCGCTCGCGCGCTCGCGAATGTCGTCACGAACCTCATCGACGAAGTCGCGCAGCTCTTGAGTTCCGTCGCGCAGGGCCTGAACTCGTGCCTTGAAGGCTGGCGAAAGGATGCCGATTGCCTGAGTGTAATCAGACAGGTTGTCGCTCGACTCGTGGCTTAGGTTTTCTTCGTCGCGATATAGGTCTTCGAAGATCGCGAGGGTGGTCTGGATGTCATGCGCCTGAATCAAGTGCAACGAGTTATCAGACAAGCGGTCAAGCTCGGCCTGGTCGGCAGTTAGCACATCGAGCAGACGATCCTTGAAAGCGTTCACGTCATCCGGGGCAAATAAGTAACCGTTATCGCCGTGGTGCACGAGGTGCGGCAGGGCCATCGCATCGGCTGCGACCACTGGGCGACCCGAAGCCATGGCCTCCATGGTCGCGATGCTCTGAAGCTCTGCGATGGATGGCATTGCAAAGACTGTGGCGCGCTCGTATGCCTTAGGAAGTTCCTCTTCTGTGATGTGCCCCGAGAAGGCCACCGAGGATGCGATGCCGAGTTGGCTCGCCAGAGCCTTTAGGTGGTCGCGCTCGCCGCCGTTACCGACGATTTCAACCGTCACGCCCAGGTCGCGCGGCATCAAGGCAACCGCCTTCAACAGGTTGTGGATATGCTTCTCGAAGTCGAGGCGGCCCAGAAAGAGGATTCTTGGCGGGTCATTGCTGATGCGGGTGTTGTTTGCGAATTTGCTCGCGTCGATGCCACAAGAGATGGCTAAGACATTCGAAACGTTCGCTTTCTCAGAGAGCAACATCGCGGCCCTGCGTGTGGGCGTGGTGACCTGATCGGCCTGCCTGAGCACACGACCAACGTCGTTCCAAAGCCATCTGGTGCCCGCGCGCTGCAGAAAACCCGGCACCGGTAGGTAGCGCAGCATGTTCTCTGGCATGAAGTGGTTGGTCGCGAGAACGCGAATGCCCAGCTCTTTGGCGACTTTCACGAACGGCCTGCCGAGAATGAAGTGCGACTGAATGTGCACGGCATCCGGCCTTACCTCGGTGAGGATACTTCTGGCCTGTGTGCGAAGACGCAAAAAGTGGGCATAGTGCAGGGTCTCGTGCCCTGGAACTCGCGAAGACTTGAGACGGTGCACCGTCATTGGTGAACCGTCGTGGTTCTCGCTTCGAGCTCCCACGAAGCCATCGGTGGATGGTGCGACGATGTGCACCTGGTTGCCACGCCTAACCAGACCGCCAGAGAGGCGCTCGGCGAACCTTGCTGCGCCATTGATGTCAGGCGGAAAAAGGTCGGCGACGACCAGAACCGTCAGAGGTCTGGTCGAGTTGCCAGAGGTGCTTTCGTTCACTGATTCCTAAATAGACACATCGGATGCGGGACACCCAATTTTATCGCGGGCTTAGCGGTGGCGGCGGAGGCGTGCGTGCAAGTCCGCACGACTGAGATTCGGCTTCTTGAGCGCCAGATCTGGATGCACAAGCGACAGAAGATAGACACCGACGACGGCGGCACCTCCCGACGCGAGCCACGATAGATAAACGAGCAGGGTAGCCTGGCCGGCCTCGCCGAGAACGACGATGGCGATGGTCACGGCGACTATTGGGTCGATCACGGTGAGCCCTGCGATTACGAGGTCTGGCGGCCCAGACGCGTATGCGTTCTGCACAAACCATGCGCCGATTCCACCCGCGGTGAGGCTGCCCAGAACACAGAGCAGCGTAAGCCACTCGCGGTCAAGGTGCATCCAGTCCATGGCCAACACTCGCTGAAGAATGACCTTGGCAAAAGTGGCCACAAAGCCATAAAGCAAGCCCGCGCAGAGAATGTAGGTGAACGCCTTGCTGCGATGCCGACCAAAGCGCAGATACCAAAAGGCGAGTCCAATAAGGATTACGCCGAGCAACGACAGCACGGCCAGAAGGTCGCTGTCTGTCAGCGGCCGCTCATCCGCGATTCCAGCAGCCTGAGTCACGAAGCCGGCGATCCCGACAACGCAGGTGCTGATGGCGATGATGGTTCCTCGGGTTAGCTTCTCGCCCTTTGAGCGGGCGTGCAGAATCGACGAAAGCACGAGGGCTAGAGCACCGATTGGTTGAACAACAATCAGCGGGGCCAATGCCAGCGACGCAAACTGGGCTAGAGCGCCAACCATGAGCACCCCGACGCCGGTGAGCCACTTGGGCCTCCGGATGAGCACCAGCAACTGCTTGAAACTCAGGCCGCTGCGTAGCCCCCGCTTTTGCTTGCTGTCTTGCTTGACGGCATCGTTCTGGTACTGCGCGCCAAACGCCATCGCAAACGCGCCCAGAAGCGCCAGCGCAATGGCCAGAAGACGCATGAGACTCCAAACTAGCGCGCAGACTATCGATGTTACAAACCTACCTTTAGCCGCCAGCGCCCGCTGTGAACTGCGACTAAATTGGCCTAATGACCATTAGACCCATCGTGATTACAGGCGACCCTGTGTTGCACTCGCGCGCTTCTGAAGTGACTGCGTTCGACCAAGAACTGCGCTCACTTGTGGCCGACATGTTCGAAACAATGGATGCCGCGCCGGGAGTTGGACTCGCAGCCCCACAGGTAGGAGTACCTCTTCGCGTCTTCGTTTACGACTACGACGACGATGAAGGGAATCCTCGCAGAGGAGTCGTGATCAACCCGACCCTGCAGCTGGGGCCGATTTCGCAAGAGGCTCCAGACGAAGACACCGAGGTTGAGGGTTGCCTGTCCTTTCCGGGCGAGCGATTTCCGCTCAAGCGGGCCGAGAACGTGGTTTTGACGGGCCTGGACCTCGACCAAAAACCAGTCAGGTTTGAGGCCGATGGTTGGTTCGCTCGAATCTTTCAACACGAGTTCGATCACCTGGATGGATTGCTCTATGTCGATCGCCTTGCCGAGCCATACAAGTCTGAGGCAAAAGAACAAATCGCCGAGATTGGCTGGGGCAAGCCCGGTTTCAGCTGGCTACCGGGCAGGGACGATCTGGAGGGCTAGGCCATCCATCCCAGAAAACGAAGCAAGGCAGCCAACCCCGCCGCGAGAACCACAATCACAATGAACGGAACCTTGCGCCAGGCAAGAAGCGCCGCAAGAACCACGGCCGGCACACGAGCATCGAGCACGATACCAGATTTGCCCGCGAAGGTCTGAACTCCGACCAGAGCGGCGAGCAGCGCCACCGTCATAAGGGATGCAATACGCGAGACCCGAGGGTGCGAAAGTGCGCGCTCTGGAATCAGAAACCCGAGCAGCTTCCACGAGTAGACGGCAAGGCTGCCGAGCAAGATCGCCCACCAAGTGTTCATCGCTCACCGGCCTTTGGCCTGGCTTCAAACCATCCGATAACAACTGCCGAGATGCCAGCAACTAATACCGGGATGCCCGCCGGCAGAGCCGGCGTGAGCGCTACAGCTAGGGAGATCGCGATAAGGGCTACGAGGCGAGCCTGAAAGGTGTCGAGGCGCGCCCAAATCAAGGCAACGAAGGCTGCAGCGGCGGCGGCGTCGAGGCCGAACTTCGAGACATCACCGATGGCATTCCCGAGGATAAACCCCAGCAGGGTTGCCGCGTTCCAAAACAGGTACACGAACCCGCCGGTTAGCCAGAAACCTAGGCGCTGGTTCTTGATTCCCTCCTGCGAGATGCTGACGAGCGTTGATTCGTCGATGGTGACCATCGCGGGGATTAGCTTGGCTAGGCCAACTTTGTTCAGAATTGGCGCCATGCGAACAGCGTAGAAGCCGTTGCGTACTCCGAGCAGCCAGGCCGAGGCCACTGCTGCGCCTAAACTGGCCGTGCCACCGGTGGCAAAAACTCCGATAAACGCAAATTGCGAGCCGCCGCTAAACATGAGCAGGCTAAGCGCCATTGTTTGCCAGATATCGAGGTGCGAGGTCGCGGCGATGGCCCCAAATGAGATTCCGTAGAGCCCGGTGGCAAGGCCGACACCGAGAGAGACGCTGAATACCGAACCCTTAGCGCTGCGCATGTAGCTTGCCGTTCTCAAACAGCGCCAAGAAAAACTGTTGACGGGTCGCAAAGCCAAAGGCGCGACCCACTTTTTCGAGCCGGCGCCGGACTCGAAAGGTCTGTTCGCCGGTTTCTTCGGCTATGGAGGCATCTTCAAGCCCACTGGCGAAAAGTTCGACCGCCCTTGCCTCCGCCTCGGCTAACGAACTCAGTCCAAGCGCGAGGGCCGGATTCGGCCTCGCCGAAAGCTGAAGCTTCTCGAATAACTCGAGCAGGTCCGCGCGAACGACCGTTGGACCACCAAACGCGTTAGTTCGAATCGCCTGCAGCACGGTCTCGGGATACGGATCGAGAGCGAGGACGTCACTGACTCCCGAACGCACCATGCGCAGCCTCAGTTGGTCATTGAAGGCCACATTCATCAGAATGATTGGAATCTGCTTGGCATCCTGGGCAAGCAGCTGCTCCCCTAGGCTCGCAGAGAAATCGGCTCCCGTCATCCCAGCCAAGAAGTATTCGACCAAGAGAACGTCCACCAAGGCGTCTCGCAATCGCTCAAGCGCGACGCTCGGGTTAGATTCCTCGAACACATACTCTAGGTCGTCTTGCGAGGTGATGAGCTGACGTAGTCCAAACCTAAAGTCGGCGTCAGAGTGGATGACGCCTACGCGAATCGAGCGACTCAACTGCGGCCCTCAGTGCCGTCAACGCCGACAGACTTGATGTTAGGAAAGATAACCGAAAGAGTGAATCCAACGCCCGGCATACGGGTCGCCTCGACCGTGCCCTCGAAAAGTTTTGCGCGCTGGCGCATGGCCAAAATACCCGGCCCTTCTATCTGCTCGACCAAGGCCTCAAGGTCATCCTCGGCGTCGTAGCCGACCGACTCGCCGTCGCCAAAGCTGTTCTGTGCATCCGAGATCTGAATTCCGTTGTCTTTGACGAGGATCTGCAGACCATCGGCAGTCCAGCTGAATTCGATCCAAACGCTCGTACCAACTGGGTTGTGCTTGGCCACGTTCTCAAGGGCGTCGAAAAGGATGCGATAGATGGCCTGGGATGCGCCAATTGAGAGCTCAAGCGGCTCACCAACCGACTGCACACCAATGCCAAAACCCGACTGCCTAAAGCTGACCACAAGGGAGTCAAGCGAGTCGAGGCGGGGTGCTGGTTCGAGCAGGTCGCCGGGTTCATTCGACAAAAGGTCTTGCAGTCGTCGAAGCTCAACCTGCGCCTCGCGCGAGTGCCTCGAAACCCGCGCAAAAGACTCGGATGAGATTGCGGGGTTCGCCTTTGTGGCAAAGCTAGCGCCATCGGCCACACTCAGCAGATTAGACATGCGTTGCACTGCAACCGAGGTGACCTCCTTGGCGATGTCGAGTCGGGTAGCAAGATCGGCAAGCTGATACTGCATCGCTCGCTGTGCACGAACAACCACGGCCTGATCTAGATCTGTGCCAACGTGCAGCAAGCGAGTAATGAGAAGGCGGCCCAAAAGCCAGGCTAGGGAGTTAATGGCGATAACTAGCACTCCGCTGATTGCGAAGATCGATAGACGTCCGTTCTCGTTGGCAAGACCAACACCGTAGATAGCCGTGTGCAGAGGCAGACCGTAGGCAATTTGCCAGGCCACGACGAATCCGGCGAGGTTGCCGGCTATCACCGAGATTTGGCGCCAGACCGCGTTGGCGAACGCCGCAATCAGAAAGATCGCAAAACTGGTCGAAAGGCTGGCGACGAGCGGATACAAGCCCAAGACAAGCTCTAGAGCGGTGCCGAGAACGAAGGAGAGTGCAGTGACCCAAGCCCTGCTTCTGGCAAAAATAAGCCCGATGCTGAGCACCAGGCTGCAAAGTAGTGCCTGCCAGCCTTGAAGGATAAGGTCGGCCCCACCAAAAATGAGGGCGGTCGAAACTGCTAAGTAGATCCCTGGGAGCCATCGGTGATCTTGGATCCATCTAATCAAGATGACCTCCAACGCTCGACCCTATGTCGAAAAGAGTGGCTCCCCGGCTTGGACTCGAACCAAGAACCTATCGGTTAACAGCCGATTGCTCTGCCAATTGAGCTACCGAGGAATGCAGTTGCAGTCCTCAACATTAGCAAAGATTTCGAAGGCTCGCACCTCGACGGGTCAGTAGCCCAGTTCGCGTGAAACCGTTCCAACCAGCGGCTCACCGCTCAGGTATGCGGCAACATTCTCGCGCAGTCGTTGGCTGAAAAGCTCGATAACCTGAGCCTTGGTGTCTGCGGTGTGCGGCGTGATGATCAGATCTTCTCGACCAAAAGCCGGGTGGCCTTCTGGCAACGGCTCTGGCTCCGTCACATCAAGCGCCGCACCGGCGATGATCCCGTCATCCAGCGCCTTGAGCAGGTCTGGTAGCACCACGTGACGACCCCTAGCGATGTTTACCAGGTAAGCGGAGGGCTTCATCCTGGTGATTCGCTGCCGGTCAAAGAGTCGATCAGTCTCTGGCGTAAGTGAACACGCGAGGATGACTACGTCCGCCGTCGGCAGTGCCTCGTCGAGCTGCTCCATGCCGACCACGCGCTCAACCCCAGGCATAGTTGTTGGATGTTTGCGAACCACCGTTATGTGTGCACCGAACGGTGTCAGCAGGTCGATGAGCTGTTGCGCTATTCCCCCGCCGCCGACGATAAGCACGTTTGAGTCAAACAGGCTGAACGCAAATTTCTCACCCCAGGCATTGGCTCGAACGCGGGTAGGAATCTTTCGAGACAGCGCGAGAGTTAGGGCGAGCGCGTGCTCGGCGACGGGCTGGCTGAAACTGGCCTTGGCGCAAGTGAAAACAAGGTCGCGGTCTAAAACCTCGACGAAGGCATCCACACCCGCAAACGGCAGCTGCACCCATCTGAGTTGCGGATTTCCGTCGAGGGTCTCTCTCAGTAGGTCGGGCCTCGAGTAGTCGGTCCAAATGAGCGCCTCAACTTCTGGGGATAGAGCCGAGAGTTGGCCGCCAGAGTCTCGCACCGCTTGCTCGTAGGCGTCGAAGCGCTTCGGCTCCATAGCGATCAAAGAGTTCGACATCAAACCTCTTGCAGCTTTCGACGCTCGTTTTCGAGGTCGACAAGCCCCTGCTGAATGGCAGCCACCTGCTCGGCCTGGTTGTCGTGGTCAAGTCGTCGCAAAAGCGACAGCAGCTCGACCTTTTCGCGGTTGATGACGTTGACGAGCGCTCGGTTGATGACTCCCCTTGCGTAGCGCGCCTCGGCCTCGGCGCCTGCCGCTGGCAGTTGCTGCGCGGCGGCGTCGTGGATGATGTCTTTGAGCGCGGCGGGAGCTTGGGCAAGCAAGGCAACGGTTGGGTCTACATTCCAGTTCTCGGCCCGAACCCGATGCAACTCACGCGACAGAGCCGCGTGTGCCGGGTGACTGAATCCGAGGCGCACCAAGCGCTCGAGCTCGCTCTGCTGATAGTGCCCGGGAAGTTGCAATAGAACCTCGATGACCTGTCGCTCGACTCGAGTAATTGGGTCGTTCATGTTGATTGGCGGAAAGCTGAGTTCTTTGGGTTCGGGGCCAGCGCCGTCATCGGCTGGTTCGACGTCGACCGGCACCGTCGAAGCAGTGTCGAGGCGTGTGTTTGCGACCGCGTCACTGCGAGCCTGCTTAGCGGCAATCTCGACCAGCGACGAAACCTCATTGACGTCAAGGTTGAGCCAGCCGGCGACCTCGCGGATGTATGCGGGCCGAAGCGCCACATCGCGAATACCGGCGACGACCGGGGCCGCTGCCCTTGCGGCACCGATTCGGCCTTCAACAGTTGCGAGGTCGAAATTGGCTATCTTCTGCTTGATGGCGAACTCGAAAAGCGGGCGCTTGTTCTCGATCATTTCGCGAACTGCCTCGTCGCCCTTGCCGGTTCGCAGGTCGCTTGGGTCTAGCCCGTCTGGGCCGACGGCAACAAAGGTGAGTGCACTGAACTTGTTGGAGTCGGCGAAGGCGCGCATCGCGGCCTTCTGGCCCGCTGCATCTGGGTCGAAGGTGAAGATGACCTCGGCCGGGGTGTCACCGCCGTTGCCGAGCATTCGGTTCAGGATGCGAATGTGGTCGTCACCAAAGGCCGTTCCGCATGTCGCTACGGCCGTTGTCACGCCTGCTAGGTGGCACGCCATCACGTCGGTATAGCCCTCGACAACAACCACGCGCCGTTGCTTGGTGATGTCGCGCTTGGCCAGATCGATTCCGTAGAGGACCTGCGATTTGTGGTACACGGGCGTGTCAGAAGTATTGAGGTACTTAGGCCCGTTGTCGTCCTCGTAAAGCTTGCGTGCGCCGAATCCGATGACCGCCGAAGACGAATCACGGATTGGCCAGATTAAGCGTCCGCGGAACTTGTCAAAGGCACCGCGCTCACCCAGCGATGCGAGTCCGGCGGTGACGAGCTCTTCGGCTTTGAAACCCAGCCCTCTCAGGTGGTCGGTCAGGTTGTTCCAGCCCTTAGGCGCGTAGCCGAGGCTAAAGGTTGCCGCCGCGTTGGCATCGAAACCGCGATCGAGCAATAGCTTGCGAGCGGTCTCTGCCTCGTCACCACCCAGCTGGGTTGAGAAGAACGCCGCTGCCGCCGCGTTGGCCTCGAGAATTCTCGCGCGCGAACCGCGATCCTGCTCGCTACCGCCATCCTCGTAGGTCAACTGATAGCCAATCGAGGCCGCAAGTTTTTCGATTGACTCTGTGAAGCTCAGACCCTCCATGAGGTTAAGAAACTTATAGACGTCGCCACCTTCGCCGCAACCGAAGCACTTGAAAAATCCCTGCGACGGGCGAACGTTGAACGATGGCGACTTCTCACCGTGAAACGGGCACAGACCCTTGAGGGAGCCAACGCTGGCGGGCTTGAGAGCCACATATTCGCCAATGACATCGGCAATGTTCACGCGAGCTTTTACCTCTTCAACGTCGCTTTGCTTGATTCTGCCGGCCATTGCCTAATCCTAAAGTTGTTTGGCTCGTCTTGAGACCACTAGGCGCTCGTGCAACTTGAGAGCGCTCTGATCGGTCAGATTAGCAACCTGGTCCGTCACTATTCGAAGACGTTGCTCTTCTGTCTTTGCGCTCTGCCAGGCAATCAGGGCAAATGGGTCTAGGTTGGCCGGTGCGTCGGCAAGTATCGCGTCGGCAAGTTCGGTGAGCAGAACCCGCTGCTGCGCATAAAACTCTTGGCGAGACTCGAGCGACATCAAAAACGCGCTCACGAGGCCCTTCAGAACGGCAATCTCGGCCTGCACCTCTGTTGGTACGTGCAACTCGCCGGCGAATCGCACGATGCTGGCACCGTCGGCCTGGGCGACAGTGGCATCCGTGGTTCTACGAACGAACGAACCGATCAATTCGCTGGTGAGGTTTTTGAGCGAGGCGAGCTGCGCCTGGGTCGACTCGAACACCGAGATCCAGTTTTTTGAAGCGCGGATGCGGTCGAGCGCAGCCTCAATCTGCTGCAAATCGAACCGGTGGTGCGCCCAGCGCTGAATCTCGTCGACAATCCAGTTCTTGCCGAGAGAAGCGGCGACCTGCGAAAGGTCGAGGTAGCCCGAGACGATGGCGTCTTCGAAGTCATGCACCGAGTAGGCCACGTCATCGGCGAAGTCCATGATTTGGGCCTCGATGCTCTTTCGCTCGGTTGGTGCCCGGAGCCTCATCCACTCAAAGATCTCGAGGTCGTCGGCATAGACGCCGAACTTGTTGGTGAAAGTCACATCGTCGAGCTTGGCTTGCTCTAGCGCCCAGGGGTACTTGCAGGTGGCATCCAAGCCAGCCCGCGTAAGGTTGAGCCCGAGGCTACGGCCATCGACGGTAAACACCTTTGGCTCGATGCGGGTCAAAATACGAAGGGTTTGGGCGTTGCCCTCAAAACCGCCAAAATCGGCAGACCATTCGTTGAGTGCGCGTTCACCGTTGTGCCCAAAAGGCGGGTGCCCCAGGTCGTGAGCCAAACAGGCCATGTCAACAATTTCGGGGTCAACCCCGAGGTCGAGGGCCATCTCGCGGCCAACCTGGGCAACTTCGAGCGAGTGCGTCAAACGGGTGCGGGCGAAGTCGCTCTCTTCGCCAGGCGATAGCACCTGGGTCTTGGCTCCCAAGCGGCGCAAGGCCGATGAGTGCACGACCCTCGCTCGGTCACGCGCAAACTCTGAGCGCTTGGACGAACTCGCCCTGCCCTCGGGCAGAAAGCGCTCGCGATCGGCGTCGGTGTAAAGGCTCATCCCCCCGACACTCCGATCTCTGCATCAAGCAGGTTTGCCTTTTGGTCGCCCACCAACTCGCGCGACTGCAGCCAATTCTCTGGCAGGGCACAGACCTTTGCGCCGCCGAGGCGACCTCGAGGGCCTTCGGCCTCTTCACCAGGATGCGGTTGCTCGCGGTCTAGTGTGGCGAGAATCTCGTCGACCTGGTCAAAACTCTCAACACGAGCCAGAGCCGCCCGAGTCTCGCCGCCGACCGGATAACCCTTGAAGTACCAGGCGACATGCTTGCG
>CANGNR010000026.1 GCA_947455385.1 Microbacteriaceae bacterium | reverse complement strand
GTTGCGGGAGAAAACGCCGGCTCGAAGTTAGCCAAAGCCGAAGAACTCGGTGTCGAGGTTATCGACGAGGATGAATTTCAGCGCCGCCTAGCATCAGCTGGCGAGTCGAACGCCTCGGCCGAGACGGCCGCCCCTGCCGAAACCACACCACAAACCCGCACCCTCTTCTAGGCCAGGTTGTCGTCGGCCCATCGGTTCACCGACAGCTGCATGAACTTGGCGAGCCCCACGGCAAACGACTCGTAGGTCGCCTTGAACCTCGGATCCATCACGTAGGTAAGCGCCAGGGACTTGTAGGCGACGCGGCTCGGAGTCCAAAACTGGCAAACGAAGGCGTAATGCTTCGCGGTCCAGGCCTGAACCTCGGCGGACTCGGGCTTCGAACCAGCCTCCATTAGGGCCACTATCGCCCTGGCAATGTGGTCGTGCTGACGGGCATACTCGTCGTGCTTCGACGCATCCACGTTATAAGCGGCGTGCTGCCCCTGGTTCTCGAAAGTCATCGCGCTCCTGCCGCCTCTTCGAAGCCAAGAATAGCCAAGCAAAAGGGTAAACTTGAGGCATCCACCCGCTTAGTAGACGGATGCCACTTAATGTCTGAACTCACCCCCGATTTGGTTCGCCATCTTGCCGGCCTAGCCCGCATCTTGGTCACCGACGAAGAGGTAAATCGCCTCACCGAGCAGCTATCGCTGATTGTCGACTCGGTTGCCACCGTTAATGCCGCCGTCGCAGGCGATGTGCCGGCCACCAGCCACCCGATTCCGATGGCAAACGTCTTTAGAGAAGACGTCGTTGAGCCATCACTAACCCAGGCCGAGGCCCTTTCGGGCGCGCCAGAGTCGGCAGAAGGCCGCTTCAAGGTCGCCGCAATCTTGGATGAGGAGTAAGCGCATGTCTGAACTCATTCGCAAAAACGCCAGCGAGCTCGTTGACCTGCTAAGCAGCGGCGAGGTCTCGTCGGTTGAGGTAACCCAGGCCCACATCGACCGCACCGCCGCCGTCGACAGCGCCGTTCACTCGTACCTGCACGTCTCGCCAGAGTCGGCTTTGGCCACCGCCGCCGAGATCGACCGCAAGCGCGCCGCTGGTGAGAAGCTGCACCCGCTCGCCGGTCTGCCGATTGCCGTCAAAGACAACCTGACCACCACGGATGCTCCGACCACTGCCGGTTCGAAGATTCTCGAGGGTTGGATTCCTCAGTATGACGCCACCGTGGTGCGCAAGATCCGCGAGGCTGGCATGCCGATTCTCGGCAAGACCAACCTGGATGAGTTCGCAATGGGTTCGTCCACCGAGTTCTCGGCTTACGGCCCTAGCAAGAACCCTTGGGACCTCACCCGCATCCCAGGTGGTTCGGGCGGTGGCTCTTCGTCGGCCGTTGCCTCGTTCCAGGCTCCAATCGCGTTCGGTTCTGACACCGGTGGTTCGATTCGATTCCCTGCCGCTGTCACCGGAACCGTCGGCATCAAGCCGACCTACGGCGCCGTTTCGCGCTACGGCCTGATTGCTCTTGCATCGTCGCTAGACCAGGTCGGCCCAGTTAGCCGCAACGTTCTCGACGCTGCGCTGCTGCAAGACCTCATCGGCGGGCACGACCCGCACGACAGCACCTCGCTGCCGGAGTCGCTCGGCTCGATGGTCGAGGCAGCCAAGCGCCAAGACGTCAAGGGCCTTCGGGTCGGCGTCATCAAGGAGCTGAACGGCGAGGGCTTCCAGGCCGGTGTCAAGGCTCGATTCAACGAGAGCCTGCGTCTGCTCGAGGCCGCCGGCGCCGAGATCGTCGAGGTCTCGTGCCCAAGCTTCGAATATGCGATTGCCGCCTATTACCTGATTCTGCCTGCCGAAGCTTCTTCGAACCTCGCCAAGTTTGACTCGGTTCGCTTCGGTCTGCGCAAGGCTCCAGATGGCAACCCAACCATCGAGCGCGTGATGGCGGCGACCCGCGAGGCCGGCTTCGGCCCAGAGGTCAAGCGCCGCATCATCCTTGGCACCTACGCCCTCTCGAGCGGTTACTACGACGCCTACTACGGCAGCGCTCAAAAGGTTCGCACGCTGATTCAGCGCGACTTTGCGGCCGCCTTCGCCAAGGCAGACGTTCTGGCCTCGCCGACCGCTCCGACCACCGCGTTCAAGCTAGGCGAGAAGCTCGAAGATCCGCTGGCGATGTACCTCAACGACATCGCGACCATCCCGGCCAACCTCGCGGGCATCCCCGGCATCTCGATTCCGAACGGTCTTGCAGACGAGGATGGCCTGCCGGTCGGCATCCAGCTTCTCGCACCCGCTCGCGAAGACTCGCGCCTCTACCAAGTGGGTGCGGCGCTCGAGACCATGCACGAAGAGCAGTGGGGCAAGCGAATGATTGACTTTGCTCCCGAGTTGGAGGTGCGCTAACCATGGCAAAAGACGAATTGATGAACTACGAGAAGGCTCTCGAGCAGTTCGAGGTCGTTATCGGTCTAGAGGTTCACGTTGAGTTGAACACCAAGACCAAGATGTTCTGTGGCTGCCGCAACGAGTTTGGCGATGAGCCAAACACCAACGTCTGCCCGATCTGCATCGCACTGCCAGGTTCGCTGCCAGCGGTCAACCGCCGTGCGGTCGAGTCGAGCATCTCGATCGGTCTTGCCCTCGGATGCGAAATCGCGCCAACCGGCCGTTTCGCCCGCAAGAACTACTTCTATCCCGACCTCGCCAAGAACTTTCAGACCTCGCAGTACGACGAGCCAATTGCCTACGAAGGTCAGCTCGAGGTCGAGGTTCCTTCTGGCAAGACCTTCACCGTGCTTATCGAGCGCGCGCACATGGAAGAAGATGCTGGCAAGTTAACCCACGTCGGTGGCAACACCGGCCGCATCCAGGGTGCAGAGTATTCGCTAGTCGACTACAACCGCGCCGGCGTGCCTCTGGTTGAGATCGTGACCAAGCCTGTTTACGGCGCTGGTGCAGAGGCTCCAGAGCTCGCTGCCGCGTACGTTCGTTCGATTCGCGAGATAGTCAAGGCGCTCGGCGTCTCAGACGCTCGGATGGAGCGCGGCAACGTGCGCTGCGACGCGAACGTTTCGCTTCGCCTCCACGGCGCTGAGAAGCTTGGCACTCGCACCGAGACCAAGAACGTCAACTCGCTGCGCTCGATCGAGCGAGCAGTTCGCTACGAGATTCAGCGTCAGGCCGCCATCCTCGCTAAGGGTGGAACCATCACCCAAGAGACCCGTCACTGGCACGAGGACAAGGGAGCAACCAGCTCTGGTCGACCAAAGTCTGACGCCGACGACTACCGCTACTTTCCTGAGCCAGACCTGGTTCCGGTGCAGCCGTCGAAGGAGCTCATCGAGAGCCTTCGCGCCGCGTTGCCAGAGCAGCCTTCGGTTCGCCGCAAGCGCCTGCAGGGCGAGTGGGGCTTCAGCGACCTCGAGTTTCGCGACGTTGTAAACGCCGACCTGCTCGACCAAATCGTCGAAACGGTAGCCGCCGGCGCCAAGCCGCAGTCTGCCCGCAAGTGGTGGACTGGCGAGCTCGCCCGCATCGCTAACGCCGAAGAGAAAGATGCCGCCGAGTTGGCAATCACTCCTGCCGAGGTCGCCGAACTGGCAACCCTAGTTGAGTCGGGCAAGATCAACGACCGCCTGGCTCGCGAGGTACTCGGCTACGTGCTCGCCGGCGAGGGTTCGCCGTCGTCGGTAGTTGCCGCGCGTGGCCTCGAGGTCGTCTCGGATGACTCAGCTCTGCTTGCCGCCATCGACGAGGCGCTTGCCAAGCAGCCTGATGTTCTCGAGAAGATCCGCGAGGGCAAGGTTCAGGCAGCAGGAGCCGTCATTGGCGCAGTCATGCAGGCCATGAAGGGCTCGGCAGATGCCGGTCGTGTTCGCGAACTCATTCTCGAGCGCGCAGCCCAGTAGTTATACGCTTAAAGCAAAACCGCCCTAGACGATGTCTGGGGCGGTTTTTTCTTGGGGTGAGTAACGGGGCTTGAACCCGCGGCCTCCTGGACCACAACCAGGCGCTCTACCAGCTGAGCTATACCCACCATGACGCCGAACCTTTTCGGTCAGGCAACCTAAAGATTCTAGCAGGTTCGGTTATTGGCTGGTCGAGACTCTTTCGGCTGCCGCCTGAGCCTCAGCGCTGTTGGGGCCGGGCAGTGGCACAAACACCGTCTCGCGGTAGTAGCGAAGTTCTTTGATCGACTCCAGGATGTCGGCAAGCGCGCGGTGCCCGCCGGTCTTCTTTGGCAGCTGAAAATAAACTCGCGGATACCAGCGGCGGCCTAGTTCTTTGATTGACGACACATCGATGTTTCGGTAGTGAAGGTGCTGATCAACTCGTGGCATGTAGCGGTTGATGAACATTCGGTCGGTGCCGATTGTGTTGCCGGCCAGGGGGGCCTCTTTGGCGTTGGGCACGAACTTTTGGATGTATTCGAGAACCAGTTGCTCTGCCTCAACGAGGTCGTAGCCGCCTTCTAGTTCGTGAATCAGGCCCGACTCGGTGTGCATGTTGGTTACGAACTCGTTCATCTGGGCCAGCGACTCGGCACGGGGTTTGATCACCAGGTCGATGCCGGGGTCGAGTACATTCAGGTCGGAGTCGGTGATCACAACGGCGATCTCAACCAGCGAGTCTTGCTCGGGGTCTAGCCCGGTCATCTCGCAGTCGATCCAGACGAGGTTTTCAGAAATAGTAATCACACGCCAAAAACTAGGGGAGGCCTGCGACGTTTATCGCAGACCTCCCAATTCTAACCAGCGGCTTAGGCCGGCTGAGTCTGAGCCTTGGCCTCACGCTTTGCCACGCGCTTGTCCTTCTTCTTGGCTGCGCGACGCTCCTTGCGACCCTCGACCAACAGATACAGCGTTGGCACAATGATCAGCGTCAACAGGGTCGACGAGAACAAGCCACCGATAACCACGATCGCCAGCGGCTGCGAGATGAACCCGCCACCACCGGTCACGCCGAGCGCCATCGGGGTCAACGCAAAGATGGTAGCCAGGGCGGTCATCAAGATCGGGCGGAGTCGCTGTCGAGCGCCATCCAAGATTGCCTCGCGCAGCGGGCGACCCTGCTTTCGATATTGGTTGATCAGGTCGATCAGCACGATCGCATTTGTGACCACCACACCAACGAGCAACAGCATGCCGATCAGCGACGGAACACCGAGCGGGGTGTCGGTGGCCAGCAGCAGACCGAATGCGCCGGTTGCGGCAAACGGAATCGAGATGAGCAGAATCAGCGGCTGAGCGATGCTCGAGAACGTGGCCACCATAACGATGAACACGATCGCGATTGCCGCTAGCAGCGCGGTTCCTAGCTGACTAAACGAGGATGCTTGCGAGGCACTCACGCCGCCCAGGGTCGCGGTCACGCCGGTTGGCAGGTCGCCGGTCACCTTGTCGAGGCGCGCGGTCACATCCTTGGTAATCGCACCAAGGTTGTTGCCACTCGGGGTCAGTGAGACGGTCGCGGTTCTGTCGCCCTTCTCGGATGTGATCGAAACCGGAACCTTCACGAGCGAAACGGCGGCGATCGATGACAGCGGCACATTGCCACTAGCGGTTGGAATCGAAATGGCCTTGATCTGTTCGACGGTCGACGGAATGTATGACTTCACGATGTAGATCGACGTAGCCGCGTTGTTGATGTTGACGCTTCCGATGCTGGTTGGGCGCATTGCCGACGCCACGATTCCGCCAACCGCAACCTCGCTCAGGCCCTTCTTAGCAGCGGCCAGACGGTCAACCGTTACCTTGAGGGTGCGCTGCTTGGATGCGAGCGAGTTTGTGATGTCGGTGACGTTGGCGGTGCCCTTGAATGCCCTCGAGAGCTTGGCAATCGCGGTTTCCAGGGCGGCGTCGGTCTTGGCTGCCACCTTCACGTCGATGGTGCTTGAGCCGCCAAACGACGGGCCACCGGCGGTGTTGAACTTGACGGTTCCGAGCTCAGGGCGAGCGGTGAACTCCTTGGTTAGCGAGTCTTGCAGAACGGCCTGGTCAACGCCATCGTGGGTGGTGACCTGCACCGAGATGCCGCCGGCTGCTGCGCCGAACGCAACGCGACCATCGCCAGAAGAACCGATCGACGTCTGAACTACCTTCACCTCTTTGCGAGCAAGAAGGATTCCTTCGAGCTTCGCAGCGGCAGCGTCTTGCTGCTTGAGCGTGGCTCCAGGCGATAGGGTCTCGTTGAGCACAAAGCCGCTGGAACCCGATGAACCCAAGAAGTCGGTCTTCAGCTGTGGAACCAGCGAGAACGTGAAGATCAAAATGATCAGCGAAGCAATCACGGTTAGCACCGGGTGCTTCTGAGTCTTGGTGATGACCGGCAAGTAGCCCTTCTGTAGCCATCCCTTGCGCTCGGTGTGCTCTTCGGCCTCGCGCGCCTTGGCCTTTAGGGCCTCGATGTCGACAGCTGCCTCATCGAGCTCAGCAACCTTCGACTTCATGAACCAGTAGGCCAGCACCGGCACGATGGTCAGCGAGACCAGCAGCGATGCGAGCAGGGCAATGGTGAAGGTCAGCGAGAACGGACGGAACAGCTCGCCAATCAGACCGCCAACGGTAGCGATTGGCAAGAAAACCGCAACGGTGGTGATGGTCGCCGAAGTGATTGCGCCGGCAACCTCCTTGACCGCCTCGAGCACGGCAACCTTCTTTGGTTCGCCATAAGAGAGGTGTCGGTTGATGTTCTCGATTACCACGATTGAGTCATCCACGACTCGACCAATGGCAATCGTCAAGGCGCTCAGTGTGAAGAGGTTTAGCGAGTAGCCAAAGCCGCTGAGACCGATGAATGTGATCAACACGGATGTCGGAATCGAGATGGCCGTGACCAGTGTCGACCTGAACGAGAGCAAGAACAACAGGATGACGATGATCGCGAATCCGAGACCAAGCAATCCCTCGCTGGTTAGGTTCTCGAGCGATTTTTCGACGAATGGGGCCTGGTCGAACTCGGTGGTGACGGTCACGTCGCCGAGCTTTTGCTTGAACTCATCGAGTTTGGCCTGCACACCCTTCGAAACGGCAACGGTGTTGCCATCTTGGGTCTTGGTAATCGAAACGGTTAGAGCTTCTTTGCCGTTCACGCGCGCAATGCTGGTGACCGGGGCGTTGTCATAGGTGACCTTCGCAACGTCTTTTAGATAGACCGCGGTTGTGCTGGTGGTGACGGTCGGTGTGCCGAAGCCGCTTGTGGATCCGCCGAGGTTGGCGAATGGGTTACTGCCTCCGCTGCTCGGAAATCCCGAAGAGGGAAATCCGGTGGTCGGAATCGTCGGTGTTTTTACCGTGGTCTTGGTGCCGATCAGCGGCAGGTTCTTGAGTGCGTCAAGTGTCTCAACAGGGGTTCCGATTTCGACGCTGATGCCGCCGTTTTTATCTGAGATCGAGCCAGCGGGCACGATGAAGCCGTTGGACTGAAGCGCCGTGGTAATCGACTGCTGAGTGACGCCGTTCGCGGTCATGGCCGCGGTGTCGAGCTTGATGTTAACGCGCTTTTCACGAACACCAGAGACCGTCACATCGCGAACACCAGTGACGCTCGAGAACAGCGGAACGGCTACGTCGCTAAGTGTGCGTGCTACGGCTTCGTTGTTGCCGTCGTTTGCAGAGACGGCAAGCGCGATGATCGGCACCGAATCAAACGAACCCGAGAGCACGGAGGCTTTGGCCTCGGTTGGCAGGGTCACGCCGGTCAGCGCAGACGAGAGATCTTGCTTCACCTTTTCGGTGGTGGTGCCGTAATCGAACTCGACTCGAACAATCGAGATGTTGTTTTGAGAGGTCGAGGTCGAGGTGACCAGGCCGTCGAGCTTGCGAACCGCGTTTTCGATCGGTTGGCTGACCAGCTTGTCGATGACGGCTGGCGATGCACCCGGGTAGGTGGTGACGATGGCGGCCTGAGGGGTCGCGAACGATGGAATCAGTTCTTGCTTGAGCGAACCCAGCGATAGAAAGCCGAATGCGGCAATAACGATGGTGATCAGTGCGACCACAGAGCGGTTGTTCAGGCTTACTTTGGCAAAGCGAAACATACGAATCCTAATCTCGGGATGCAGAGGGCAACCTCGGCAATTCTCGCAGTATTCCGTGCGCCCAAACACCACAAATATCGACATAGGATGAAGACACAGCGAACAGTGAGGTTTGTGATTGGTCGAAAATTTCGCCATCTCTTTGCGTGGTCTCAAGAAGACATTCGGCACCACGACGGCCGTTGACAACCTAGACCTCGACATCGCATCGGGAGAATTCTTCTCTATGCTGGGCCCCTCGGGCTCTGGCAAGACCACCGTCCTTCGACTCATCGCCGGTTTCGAGCAGCCGACGGCCGGCACCATCTCGCTTCTTGGCCAGGATGTCACCGCGAGCGCCCCGTTCGATCGCGATGTGAACACCGTCTTTCAGGACTACGCGCTTTTTCCGCACATGAACGTTCTCGAGAACGTCGGCTACGGCCTTCGTGTTCGAGGCATCAACAAGGATGGCCGCAATCGGCTAGCCCTAGAGGCACTCGAAACGGTTCGGCTGGCACAGCTGGGTGAGCGCAAGCCATCCGAGTTGTCGGGTGGTCAGCGCCAACGAGTCGCATTGGCCCGAGCCATAGCGGTCAAGCCCAAGGTTCTTCTTCTCGACGAGCCCCTCGGTGCGCTCGACCTAAAACTTCGCGAACAAATGCAGATCGAGCTCAAAGAGCTGCAGCGCGAACTCGGCATCACCTTTATCTTCGTTACCCACGATCAAGAAGAGGCCCTTTCACTCAGTGACCGGGTCGCGGTCTTCAATGCGGGGCGAATCGAGCAGTTGGGCACCCCTCGCGAGCTGTATGAGAACCCGGCATCTGAGTTCGTCGCCAAGTTTGTTGGCACCACCAACCTGCTCGAGCCAGACCAAACTCAACTTCTCTTTGGAGTATCGAAGCGAGCATCTCTTCGCCCAGAGAAGATTCGAGTCGTTGAAACGGGAGGTACGCAGGCCGTCATCCTGGAGGTTTCATATCTGGGTGCCGCGCAACGATTGTTGGTCAAGACCGACAACGGAGTTCAACTGACGGTGTTAGCGACCGCAGAAGAACGAGTCTTTGCACGTGAACAGACGGTTCACCTGCAGATGAGTGCGACCGATTTGGTCTCGCTCGAACCCTAATAAGGAGAAGAAATGAAGCGCATGACAGCAATGAAGTTGTCTGCCTTGGCGATTGCCGCCGCGGTGTCGCTTTCGGGCTGTGCTAGCTCGGGCGGATCCAACGCAGACGGCATGGTGTCCAAGCTTGGCGACAACGAAAAATCAGTCTCTCTGCTCGGCTGGCCGGGCTACGCCGAAAAAGACTGGGTAGCTCCGTTTGAATCGTCCACCGGTTGCAAGGTGACCTTCAAGTCATACGGCACCTCGGATGAGGCACTCACACTGTTCAAGACCGGAGACTACGACGCGGTAGCTGCCTCTGGTGACCTCACCTTGCGTTTGATTGCGGGTAAGAACGTTCAGCCACTCAACACCGATCTAATGCCCAACTACGCCAACGTCTATTCGTTCTTGAAAGACCGCTCTTGGAACAGCGCGGATGGCAAGACCTACGGTGTGCCTCACGGCTACGGTGCCAATCTACTGATGTACAACACCGACGTGGTCAAGCCGGCTCCAACCTCGTGGGATGTCGTCTTTGATAAGGCCTCGGCCTACAAGGGCAAGGTCACGGCTTATGACTCGCCGATCTACCTCGCAGACGCCGCGCTCTACCTGATGAAGCACGACACCACCTTGGGCATCACCAACCCATACGCACTGGATGAGACGCAGCTAGCCGCCGCCGTTGACCTGCTCAAGCAGCAGCGCCAGAACATCGGCGAATACTGGAGCGACTACGTCAAGACGGGTCAGTCGTTTGAGACCGGAAACACCGTGGTGGGCACGACCTGGCAGGTAATCGTGAACGCCATGGCCAAGGGAACCAAGGTCAAGGCGATCATGCCAAGCGAGGGTGCAACCGGTTGGTCTGACTCGTGGATGATCTCTTCGAGCGCCAAGAGTCCGAACTGTGCCTACCAGTGGCTGAACTACATCGACAGTCCCAAGGCAAATGCCATGGCGGTTGAGTACTTCGGTGAGGCTCCTGTCACCCAGGACGCCTGTCAGTACACCTCTGACAAGACCTTCTGCGACAGCTACCACGCTGGCGATGCAGCCTACTCCGACAAGATCTGGTACTGGACCACTCCAATCGCCAAATGTCTAGACGGCCGCACCGACGTGAAGTGCACCGACTACCAGGCGTGGACCAAAGCCTGGCAGCAGATCAAGGGCTAGTTAGGAACCAACCTTGAGAGATTCGGCGAGCGTGAGCGAGTTGCAGGCAAACCCTGTGGTTCGTGTTTCAAGCGCTCGCCGAATCTCCACCCTTTTGTACGCCAGGGCAAAATTGCGCTTGGCGCTGTTGCTTGCCGCGCCGGTCTTTTGGCTCGGCCTGGTCTACATCGCCGCGCTGTTGGCGATGTTTGTCACCGCCCTCTATTCTGTTGATTCGTTTACCGGTGACATTCGGCCAGGGTTCAACCTCGACAACATCGCATCGCTGTTCACCGACCCGCTCTATGTCAACGTGACCATGCGCACCCTTGGTGTCGCGCTGCTGGTCACCGTTGTCGATGTCTTGATCGCGCTGCCGATTGCCTTCTTTATGGCCAAGGTCGCGTCGCCTCGGCTGCAGCGCATCCTTGTTATTGCGGTCTTGATGCCGCTGTGGGCTTCATATTTGGTCAAGGCGTATGCATGGCGCTCAGTGCTTAGCAACACAGGTCTCGCCCAGTGGCTGCTTCAACCCCTAGGGCTTTCGACGCCCGGCTATGGCATTCCGGCCGTGGTGATTACCCTGGGCTACTTGTGGCTGCCATACGTGATTCTGCCTATTTATGCCGGGCTAGAGCGAGTGCCAAACAGCCTCCTAGAGGCCTCGAGCGACCTCGGGGCAAAGACTTGGGCGACGCTTAGGCTCGTTGTTTTTCCCATGCTCGTGCCCGCGGTTATCGCCGGATCGATCTTTAGCTTCTCGCTCTCTCTGGGTGACTACATCACCGTGAATATCGTCGGTGGCCCAAACCAGATGCTCGGCAATCTGGTCTACACGAACATCGGCACGGCTAACAACCTGCCGATGGCCGCCACCGTGGCGCTCGTGCCTGTCGTCATCATGTTTGGTTATCTGGCTGCGGTTCGCCGCACCGGAGCTCTGGATAACCTATGAGGCTCAGCAGGGGTGCGCGCGTGACGCTCGGCTCGGTGGCCGGGGTGATTCTTGCCGTGATCTATCTGCCGCTACTGGTCGTCTTGATAAACAGCTTCAATAGCTCGATGAACATGACTTGGCCGCTTCCTGGCTTGACCACCAACTGGTGGGCTCGGGCTTTAGAAGCCGATGGCCTGGTGAGTGCGATCACAACGAGTTTTGAGGTAGCGGCAGCATCCACCGCCATTTCTCTGGTGCTCGGCACGCTTCTATCGCTGGCTCTGTCTCGCTATCGCTTCTTTGGTAGGCAGACGGTCAGTCTGTTGGTTGTTTTGCCAATCGCCCTGCCCGGCATCGTCACCGGCATTGCGCTGAACAACGCGTTTCGCACGATGCTCGGTCTGCAGTTGACGATGTTTACCGTGGTCATCGCCCACGTGACTTTCTGCATCGTCACGGTTTACAACAACGCCTTTGCGCGTCTCTCTCGCATGAACCGCAACCTCGAAGAGGCATCGGCTGATCTCGGCGCCGGCCTGTGGACCACCTTTAGGCTCGTCACGTTTCCGCAGTTGCGTTCGGCGCTCTTCGCCGGTGGTCTGCTCGCATTTGGTTTGAGCTTCGACGAAATCATCGTCACAACGTTCACGGCCGGCGGCGACACCGTCACCCTGCCCATCTGGATTCTCAACAACATGTTCAGGCCAGGCCAGGCGCCGGTGGTCAACGTGGTTGCCGTTGTCCTCGTGGTATTCAGTGCGCTGCCCATCTACTTTGCGCAGCGGCTAACCTCTACTGATCAGCGTCGCTGAGTCGCAGCCACCCTTAAACTTGAGGAGTGCCTCGGCACGTGCCCTCGTAGCTCAGTGGATAGAGCAAGAGCCTTCTAATCTCTTGGTCGTAGGTTCGATTCCTACCGAGGGCGCCTCGACTATCCGGCCAAAAACTGCAGTTCTTCGGCCGAGAGCTCTACCTCGACCATGAGGTCAAGCAGTTGCTCGGAGGTTCGGCTAGAAGCTAGGGGAGACGTCACACCAGGCTGAGCACGAAGCCATGCAAGAGCCACCGCGGTGTTAGTCGTCGACAGGTGCTTGGCCACGGCCTCGACCCTATTCAAGGTTGCCTCGTTCTTCTCGTTTAGATAGAAAGTCTCGACCCTCTCTGCCCGCTGAGAGTCGCTGCTCGAGCCGGCGCGATACTTGCCGCTCAAGAAGCCGCTGGCGAGCGTCGAATAAGGAAATCCGCCGATGTTGAAATCGACGACGGTGCGCGCCGCATCGGCTTCATAGGCGTCGCGTGCGACGAGGGAATACTGGTTCTGCAGCGCGACATACTGCGCCAAACCTAGCTCGGCTGAGATAGCCCTCGCCTCGTCAAACCTCTCATACTCGTAGTTTGAAGCCGCGATGTATCGAACCTTGCCAGCCTGAACCAACTTGTCGAAGGCCAGCAGGCTCTCTTCGAGCGGCACATCCTTGTCGTCTTGATGCGCGTAATAGATGTCGATGTGATCGGTGTTTAGGCGTCGCAGCGAATCGTCGACGGCAGCAGCGATGTTGTCCGCCGATAGGCCCGGCCTGGTCTCGAGCATGGCCACCTTGGTGGCAATCACCAGTTCGTCGCGACGCTTGGTCTTGGCAATCCAGCGGCCAATAATCGACTCGCTCTCGCCGCCTTGGTTGCCGGGCTTCCAGGACGAATAGACGTCGGCGGTGTCAACAAAGTTGCCGCCAAGGTCAAGAAACTCGCTGATCAATCGGTGCGAGGTCTGTTCATCGGCCGTCCAGCCAAAAACGTTGCCGCCAAAGCCCACGTGCGAAACCTGAAGATCTGTGTTTGGAACCGAGATGAGAGTCATGCCCTCATTCTCGCAGTTAGTCGTTGCGCTTGCGCGAAGCCAAACGACGGCGGATGAACGAGATCGCGAACGTGCCAACAC
>CANGNR010000025.1 GCA_947455385.1 Microbacteriaceae bacterium | reverse complement strand
ATGCCTCACTCTTCGTATCGCTAGATAAAGGAATAACGCATGGATATGCAGTGGCTGAATCAGTCCCGTTGCCTCACCGAAGACCCTGAGCTTTTCTTTCCGGTTGGCAACACCGGCCCTGCAGTTGACCAGATCGAGCAGGCCAAGGCAGTCTGCCGCGAGTGTTCCGTTTCGGTTCAGTGCCTTGAGTACGCCATCAAAGAGAACCAAGACACCGGCGTTTGGGGTGGTCTGAGCGAAGATGAGCGCAAGTCGCTCAAGCGCAAGTACGCCCGCGCGCGTCGCGCATCCTAGTTTTTATAGAAAAAGACCCGTTCTTGCGAGAGCGGGTCTTTTCGTCTAAGCGGAGGCGCCGAACTACAGCGGAATCGAAATGACAACCTTGGTGCCGCCGTCAGAAGGCGAGAGCCAGCTGATTGTGCCGCGCAGCTCGCCCGTGATTAGCGTGCGAATGATCTGAGTGCCGAGGCCCTCGACCACCTGACCGTCATCGAGGCCCCTGCCGTTGTCTGCAACGGTGATGAAGAGCTGCTTTTGGCGGCGCTCGGCGCTCACCGCCACGAGTCCGCCGCTTCGGCCGGCAAGGCCGTGTTCGACGGCGTTCGAGATGAGCTCGGTGAGCACCACCGCCAACTGGGTCGCCACCTCGCTCTTTAGCTGCCCAAACTTGCCGTCGACGAATACGTTGACGGATGTGTGCGTGGTGGCGGCAAGTTCGCTCACCGACATGCGAACGCGGTCGAACACTTCGTCGAAGTTGACGTCTTGGGCGAGGCCCTCGCTGAGTGTGTCGTGCACCAGCGCGATCGCCGCTACCCTGCGCTGCGCCTGGGCCAGCGACTCGCGAACCTCCTGGCTTGTTGAGCGCCTGGACTGAATGCGAAGCAGGCTTGCAACCGTCTGCAGGTTGTTCTTGACGCGGTGGTGAATCTCGCGAATCGTCGCATCCTTAGTGATCAGCTCGCGCTCCTGGCGGCGCAGGTCGCTGACGTCGCGGCTCAGCACCAGGGCGCCAATGCGCTTGCCCTCGCGCTTGAGCGGCACCGCGCGCACCGACAGGGTGACGTTCTTAGACTCCACGTCGGCTCGCCACGATGCCTTGCCGGTAAGCACGACGGGCAGTGTCTCTTCGATGCTTTTCACGTGCAGGGCATTGGTGACTGCCTCTACCAAGATTTGCCCCTCGAGCTCGCCCTCGACGCCGAGGGCAGAGTATGCCGAAAATGCGTTGGGGTTCGCGAAGGTAATGGTTCCCTCAGCATCGAGACGAACCATGCCGTCGTTCACTCGAGGCGCACCTCGGCGCGGGCCGGTGGGGTTGCTGAAGTCTGGGTAGGTGCCATCGACCAGCATCTGCAGCAGCGCGTTGCCGGCATCCTGGTATTCGATGGAGATTCGAGTGGGGGTTCGCAGTTCGGCGAGGTTGGCGTGCCTTGTGATCACTGCGATTGGGGTCTCTGACACCTCCTCGCTGCGGGCGCTCAGGCGACGGCGAACGGGAACCGCTAGCACGCGCTGAGGTGCTCCACCAGGCTCGCTCGAAACCGGGCCGCCAGATGCCACCTGCTGGCCCGTCTCGAGTGCCTTGCGAATGAGGTTTGCCCACTCGCGGCTCGGAGCCTGGCCGCTTATGTCGCGATAGAAGATTGTTGCCGCGCTCGACGGGCGCGCGTGCCCGACGGCCACGAACTCACCGTTTTCGCTGGGAATCCAGGCGACCAGGTCTGCCATCACGAGGTCGGCGACGAGTTGCCAGTCGGCGATGATGCGCTGCATCCACTCAGCTTCGGCGTTGCTGAGGCCGCCAAACCGCTTGTTGAGATCGCGCAAAGACATGAGACGAGTCTAGCCATCGCCGGTATCCATCACGGATGCCAGCAACTGCCGCAGCCCCGCTGTGGCAGCCGAACGTCGACGACGCAGAACCGCGGGGCGACCCTCCATTTGGGCGAGATCGAAGGCGAATCGGTCATCCTCGATGGCGACGTCGATGGCAAAACCCGCAAGGTCGGCGGTGGCTAGCTCGACCTCGCGCACCGAGTGCAGCCCTGGCCTCGCTCGATTGAGCACCGTGACAACCCGCTCGGCGGCCATGCCTCGCACAACCGATGCCGCCTCAATCAGCCGGCTGACTCCCGCCAGTGACGGTTCGCCCACGAGAACGGCAACCTCTGCCGCCTCCATCGCCGCAACCAGGATGTCGGTCTTGGCGGCATGCGACTCTAGGGCCAGCTGGGCGGTCGAGGGCAGCGGTGGTGTGTCAACCACCACTGCGTCGAAACAGCCCTTGGCGAGCTCGAGCAGGTTCGCCACACGATGTGGGGTCACCTCTTCGATCAACGAGTCACGCGCCAGACCGGTCACCAGACTCAAGCCGTGCGGGCGAACCGCATTGAGTTGGGCGATTCGCACGAGTTGCTCTTCTTCGAGTCGGTTTTGGCCCAGCAGGCGCATCGCCGCCGCCAGGCCGGATGCGGCACTGGACACGCCGAAGGAGAATCGCAGGGTTGGGCTCTCGAGGTCGAGGTCTAGAAGGAGCACCTTCTTGCCCGATCTTGCCGAGAGTGCGGCGAGGTTGGCGGCGATGGCACTTCGACCCGGTGCTCCCCCAGGCCCCGCGACGACAACGACCCGGCCAGTGCGCCCTCGCAAGTCGCTGGTCAAGTGCCCGAAGTGGCAACCAGCGCGAGCTGTTGAGACTGCGCGATTGCCGAGAGCACGCCTGGCACCTCTGAGTCATCGACGACAATCTCGGCGATGTATTTGCCAGAGCCGCCCAACGTGGTTCCGGCGGTCGCGACGGATACGACCGTCGCGGCGAGCGCGAGAATCACCGAATCTGACTTGGCCTGAACGGTCGATGCCCATAGGTCGACACGAGAACCGGCGACGATGCTCTCGGCTGGCTTAATCGAGAGTTCGACGCTCACACTGCTGCCGTGGATGAATCCAGCTCCCACGAGATCTAAACTCCGAACCAGGCTGCCCTTGGTAATCGCGGAGTTCACGTAGATGGATCCTGACGCGCCTAGGTGCTCCAATGCGCTCGAGTCGAGGTAGCCCGCCGGGTTTGAGCCAAGATCCGCTTCGACCACCTTGAAGTCTGCCTGCTCGACCGGCTGGCCGACCGCCAGGTTTCGTGCCGCCACCAGGTATCCGTGCGTTGGCTGTTTGAGAGCGCCGAGCCCGACCGCGATTAGGGCTATGGCAACCGCGCCGAGCAGAATCGACAGGCCCGCCCGCCCACGCAAGACCGACCGCAGCCTCGAGGTGTTCAACTTTCGCATCGGGTCACTCTGTCAGACGAGAGCTCAGGCCTGCTGCTGTTATCCACAGCATGCGGATGGCGAGCCAGGGCAACTCGAGCGGCTCGCGCGGGGCTGCGGTCGCGGGCGCAGCGGCGAATCCGAGAATCGGCCACTCGATGGTCTTGAGTTTTCGCCGCTCCATTGCCGATCCCCGCAGCAGAGCAACCGACGCGCCTAGGCCGCAGCCCAGCCACTCGGGGCAATCGAGCCTCGAGTCTCTTGCCCCGATCAACCCCTTGGCTCGCTCGATTGCACTCAGGTTGATCAGCGCGAGCGCCTCTCGTTCGACATCCCAACCAACTACCGCGGCCTCGCACAGTTGCCCGTGCTCCAGCCATACAGGGCCCAACCCGGCAACCTGCAAAACCATTTGAGTCGGCAAGTTTCTTGTCATTCGCATAGTCTTAGTGCCCCGAGATCTCGCGTGGTCGACTTATCCACATCTTCGCGAAGTCATCTTTACAGCAAAATATCTCGCCCCTAGCCTCGCTAAAACTTGTCCCCGCCAAGTTGCTAGGAGCTTGAAATGAAAGTCGATGTTCTCGATGATGCAACCTGCGCCGACCCGGATTCACTGCCCGACCCAACCCAGCAGATTCGATTCATCGCCCCCGCGGTGGTCGAAATCATCGCAGGCGTTCGTGGGGTCGAACAGCTGGGAGCCGTGCTCAGTGAGGAGGTTTATCTGCGCCTTCGCGAGCGGGCCATGCTGGCCGCCAGAGTTCGACGTTTGCGCGAAGAGCGCAACTCTCGACCGGCAATGCTGATTAGAAACCTGAGGATGAGTTCCCCGCGCCCAGGCGTGGTCGAATCAGTCGTGCTGCTTAGTTCGCAGACGCGCACCAGGGCGGTCGCGATTCGACTCGAGGGCCGCTACAACCGATGGTTGGCCACATCGGTGACCATCATCTGACCGTCGGGTTTAGCGCTTGAAGAACGAAGAACCAGCTGCATTTGGATCTGCAGGCGGCGGCGTCGACTCGTTTGGCAGTGCTGCCGGAGCCTGGTGCGCTGGTGGCTGCTGCCCGCGAACCTCTGCGTCGCCAGTCTCGCTTGGTGAGGTGTAGGTCAGCGTCGCGGTGTTTGGTCCGTCGCCCGGAGTGATCTCGATTTCGAGGTTGAACAAGAAACCGATCGACTCCTCGCGAATGCCGCCCATCATCTGCTGGAACATCACGAAGCCCTCGCGCTGGTACTCGATTAGCGGGTCGCGCTGAGCCATTGCTCGCAGGCCGATGCCCTCCTTGAGATAGTCCATCTCATAGAGGTGCTCTTGCCACTTGCGGTCGATGACCGATAGCACGATGCGGCGCTCGAGCTCGCGCATTGCCTCTGACCCAACCTGTGCCTCGCGGGCCGCGTAGGCAACCTTGGCGTCTGAGATGATCTCACGCGCCAGCCAGGCTGCGGTCATGCGACTGCGGTTTCCGGCTTCGGCAAGCACCTCTTCGATGGTGAGGCTGATCGGGTAAAGCGAACGAAGCTCGGCCCAGAGAGCCTCGAGGTTCCAGTCGGCGCCAGACACGTGCTGGTTGACGATGGTCGTGATGACCTCTTCTACGAACTGGTTAACGCGGTCGAGAATTTCGTCGCCTTCAAGGATGCGCCTGCGGTCGTTGTAGATTGCCTCGCGCTGACGGTTGAGAACGTCGTCGTACTTGAGCACGTTCTTGCGAATCTCGGCGTTGCGGCCCTCGACCTGCGACTGCGCACTCTGAATTGCGCGGCTGACAACCTTTGACTCAATGGCCATCTCGTCTGGAACACCGCCGCGGTTCATCAGTGCCGCTGCGGCGCCGGAGTTGAACAGGCGCATCAGGTCATCGGTGAGCGAGAGGTAGAAGCGGGACTCACCCTTGTCGCCCTGGCGACCGGATCGACCGCGAAGCTGGTTGTCGATGCGGCGCGACTCGTGGCGCTCGGTGCCGAGCACATAGAGACCACCGGCCTCAATGACCTTTTCGCCTTCTTCGGCTACCTTGGCCTTGATTTCTTCGAAGTGCTTGGCCCATGCCTCGTTGTATGCCTGGGCGTCGGTCTCGGGGTCAAGACCCAGCTTCTGCAGAGCCTCGACGGTCAAGAATTCGGCGTTTCCGCCGAGCATGATGTCGGTTCCACGGCCGGCCATGTTGGTGGCAACCGTGACAGCACCGAGGCGGCCAGCCTGGGCGACGATGTGGGCTTCGCGGGCGTGGTTCTTTGCGTTCAGAACCTCGTGGCGCACGCCGCGCTTGGCGAGCAACTTCGAGAGGTACTCGCTCTTTTCGACGCTCGTGGTTCCAACCAAGATCGGCTGGCCGGTGGCGTGACGTTCGGCGATGTCTTCGACCACCATGTTGAACTTGACCTCTTCGTTCTTATAGATGAGGTCGGAGTTATCTTTGCGAACCATGGCCTTGTTGGTCGGAATCGGCACGACTCCAAGCTTGTAGGTGCTCATGAATTCCGCCGCCTCGGTCTCGGCTGTACCGGTCATACCGGCGAGCTTCTTATAGAGACGGAAGTAGTTCTGCAGGGTGATGGTGGCAAGGGTCTGGTTCTCGGCCTTGACCTCGACGCCCTCCTTAGCCTCGATCGACTGGTGCAGACCCTCGTTGTAGCGACGGCCAGGCAGGATGCGGCCGGTGTGTTCATCCACGATGAGAACTTCGCCATTGAGCACGACGTAGTCTTTGTCGCGCTTGAACAGGGCCTTGGCCTTGATTGCGTTGTTCAAGAACGAGATGAGTGGGGTGTTGGCCGACTCATAGAGGTTGCTGATGCCCAGGTAGTCCTCGACCTTGTCGATGCCCGGTTCGAGAATGCCGATGGTGCGCTTCTTCTCATCCACTTCGTAGTCGATGACCGGCTGAAGCTTGTCGGCGACCTTGGCGAACTCGGCGTACCAGCGGTTAGCCTCGCCCTGGGCCGGGCCCGAGATGATGAGCGGGGTGCGCGCCTCATCGATGAGGATCGAGTCGACCTCGTCGACAATTGCGAAGTAGTGCTCGCGCTGAACGAGGTCAGACTTCTGCCAGGCCATGTTGTCGCGCAGGTAGTCGAAGCCAAACTCGTTATTGGTGCCGTAGGTGATGTCGGCGAGGTACTGCTCGCGTCGCTCTGCCGGGTCTTGATTGCCAAGGATGCAGCCGGTGGTCATGCCGAGTGCGCGAAAAACGCGGCCCATGAGGTCACTCTGATAGCTGGCCAAGAAGTCGTTGACGGTGATGATGTGCACGCCGCGGCCGGTGATGGCGTTGAGGTAGGCGGGCAGGGTGGCAACCAGGGTCTTTCCTTCACCGGTCTTCATTTCGGCGATGTTGCCGAGGTGCAGGGCAGCGCCACCCATTAGCTGAACATCGAAGTGACGCATGCCGAGGGTGCGCGATGATGCCTCGCGAACTGCGGCGAAGGCCTCTGGCAGCAGGTCGTCAAGCGACTCACCAGCGAGGTAGCGGTCGCGAAGCAGCTGGGTCTCGTTGCGAAGCTCGTCGTCGGTTAGAGCCTTGAACTCTTCTTCGAGGTGGTTCACGGCCTTCGCGTAGTCGCGAAGCTTCGCGAGGATGCGGCCCTCGCCTGCGCGCAAGAGTTTGTCGATTACTGACGCCAAGATTGCTCCAAACCTGTCTATCGGTTGCTGTTCAATCTTAATGCCGAACTGGCGCGTCGAAACCGCCCGCTCCCCCGTGCGCAGGCGCTAATAGCGAACGCGGCAGAAGGGTTATTGAAGCGTTATGACGCCGTAGTTCCAACCCTTGCGGCGGTAGACGACGCTCGGCAGGTTTGTCTCTGAGTCGTGAAATAGATAGAAATCGTGACCGACCATCTCCATGTGATACAGGGCGTCGTCAACGGTCATCGGCTTGGTCTCGAAGGTCTTGCGGCGAATGACGATCGGGCTCTGCACCGCCTCGGCATCGAAGGCATCTACGTCCAACTCGGATGACCGTTTGGCGCTGTCGATCTCGATTGGGCCGGTCAGCAGCTCGGCGTTGACCGGGGTGATGTCTAGGGCAGCGAAGTCGCTTGCGCTGAGCTCGCTGGCACCGACCGAGCCGTGGCGGCCGTGGTGCACCTTGCGTCGGTCTGATGCCCGGCGAAGGCGCTCGAGTAGCTTGCCAAAGGCAACGTCGAAGGCTGCGAACTTGTCGTCGGCCTGTGCCTCGGCTCGAATCACGTGACCCGGCTCGTGCACGGTGAGCTCGACGCGGTCTTCTGTGCCCGAATTGCGGTTGTGGTCGTATCTCGTGACCTTGATGGCGATGGAATCTGCGCGGTGAGCCAGCTGCTCAACCTTGGCGGCACGTTCTGCAACGTATTCTCTGAAACGCTCCGAAACGGTGAGATTCTTGGACGAAATGTTGAGTTCCATGATTACCTCCGTTGGGGCTACTTTGCCTGTGGTGAAAACATACTCCCCTTTGGCTCGTCAGGTGAACGCTTTCGCAAAGTTTCTGCAAAAACACAGAAGCCAGCGACGAGAGGAGCGCCGGGGGCGGCGCGGATCGCGCGTGCCGCCTCGAGGATTGTGGCCCCGGTAGTCACGACGTCATCAAAGATGATCAGCGGCCCGCCCTGCCCTCGAGGCGCGTTGAATGACATCGAGTCGCGAAGGTTGGCGGCGCGCCCATCTTGGCTCAGGGCCGCCTGATCTTGCGGTTGACGCACGAGCCTGAGCCCGCCAACCATGGGCAATCGCGCCGCCCGCGCGACTCGCCGGCCCAGCATCTCGGCGGGATTCACCCCGCGCCGCCTCATGGCGCTCCTCGAGCTCGGCACGCAGATCAACCTTGCGCCTGGCCAGCGCGCGGCCAGGCCCTCGCCTAGCAAGCGCAGCTCATCTTCGAGGGCGCCCCAAACAGAAGTTTGCCCCTGCTCCTTGACGCTCGACATGAGGGCGGCGCACGCTGGCGTGTATGTCGTTAGGCGCAACCCCTCGAGTCCATTTCGCGAACACTGGGCTGGCTCGAATAAGCCTTCGGCTCGCAACCCAGCGAGGCAATCGCGACACAGCACCGCCGGCCGTCGCCCGCAGACAGCGCATGGCGCCGGAAACGCGAGATTGAGTAGGCCTTGAAAAATTTGACGGGGGTGTATGGGCACGAAGCCTGTTTAGTCGCGTGACCCACCAAAATCACCGGGCAGCCGAGAAATGTGGAGAGCCCGCCCCTGTGGAGAGCGCCAGATCAACCAGGAAAGTGAAGCGCCTTTGAGTTGCTGGTGATTCCAGACCAACCGGTGCCGCGGAATACCTCTAGGTAGCCCGAAGCCAGGCGCACGTAAATGTCGCCCGCCTCATTGCCCGAGGCGATTCCGGCCGCACCATCCACCGCGGGAAGCCTGCGCTCGGTTCCTCCGACCGTGACGACCACCGGAACTCGCTTGGTGCCTTCATCCTTGGCTAGAACTGCAATCGAGGTGGCATCTACCCAGGCGATGGGGCCAACCGGAACGGACGCCGTGGCAAGAAACTCGGGGTCTCCCAAATAGGCCGGGGATCCGTTCTTATTGCGATGCACGGCGACGACGAGAAGCTTCGTGACGGCACCTCGCCCAAGGACCATTGCCACCCGAGAACCCTCTGGGCTGAGCGCGAATCCGAGTCGTCGATAGCCTGCCAGCAGCGGCGCTCCGACTGCGTGGCCCTGCCCGGATGAGTCAAACGATTTGATGGTCGCGGTCGCCGACTTTGGAATCGACCAGAAATAACCGTTCGAGTCGTAGGCCGGAGTGAGCAGGCCGTGCCTTGCGTCTGCCAGCTTTAGCTTGACACCGCTGGCCGACATGACGCCAAGGCTTAGCCCGTCGTTTGCCAAGACAGCCAGCCAGCTCTCGTCGCGACTCAGCGCGAAGTCTTTCGCCTTAACCGAAAGCCCGGATGAGCCCTCGATGGCGGTCACTTCGCCCAGACCGACGTGCGCCAAACCGGTGTCGCTTAGTTCAACAGGGGTGTTCGAGACCTTGGTCGGTTCGCTTGGGTCATAAGTGACAATCTGCTGCTGCACGTGATCGACGAAGAGATTCATGCTGAGCACGTTTGGCAGCTGCTTTAGGGTTGCCCAGAGCTGCGCCTGCAAATAGAGCTTGTGCTCGGTCGAGGCCCAAAGAATCTGGCTAGAAAGATCCACCGAGGCGACCCCACCCGTGATTGCCACCGAGTCAATGGCGAGCTTGGTGCCGTCTGGAAACGCAGTGACCGCACCCGGCGCAAGCCACGAACTCGGACCAGCGAGGAGCGCGTTGACGAGACGGGTGCCGGTCGATGGCCTTGCCGGGAACCAGCGAAGGTCGGGAACCAGCTGGTGAAAACTCTGATCGAAGAAATAGACCGAGTAGCCGCGGAACAGCACGTCGAAGTTGGGTCGGAGTAAGACCGTCAGGTTCGGTGCGCTCGTGATGAGCAACTGCCCATCCACTTTGCTCACCTGATAGGTCAGGACCCTGGTTGGCAAGTTTGGGTGAGCGATGTAGTGGCCGTCGGATGTCACCTCGCCTTCGACGTCGATCGTCACCGTGGCCTGGTTCTCGGAGTTCACCTCGATGGTAGGGCTGCCGTGCTCAATCAGTAGGCCATTGTTGGGGTTCCAGCTCGATCGGATTCCAGGCGCCAGATACTTGCGAGCGACCGAGTAGTCGTTCTGAGGGCCGGTTCCCGCCGAAAGAAAGCCATCCACGATTTCGTAGGCACTCATGCCGTCAACTGGCAAGGATGGCGAGTAGTAGAAGTAGTCGCCCGTAACGCTTCCCTGAATGTTCGGACCAATGCCAACTGCGCCATCGCGCGGAATCTGGGCGCAACCGGCAACCAGACCCGCAGAGAGCAGCAGGCTCAGGGCGGCGGCGAGGCGAGACTTCAGCTTGAACAGACTCATCTTTGAACACCTCTAGGCCAGTCGGGCTCCCCGAGCGAGAGCGGCGAGAGGGCAACCGCGGTGCCTCGACGACGAGGCAAGGTCAGCCTAAACGTGGTGCCAACACCGAACTTGGATGAAACCTCGAGCCAGCCCGAGTGAAGGTGGGCATCCTCGAGAGAGATTGCAAGACCCAGACCGGTTCCGCCAGATGTGCGTTTGCGAGATGGGTCGCCGCGCCAGAATCGGGCGAACACCTGCTCGAGTTGCTCCTCGGTCATGCCAACGCCGGAGTCTGTAACCGAAACGGCGACGGCGCTGTTGTTTTGGGCCACCCGCACCACTACCGGCCGACCCTCGCCGTGTTCGATGGCGTTGGCAAGCAGGTTGCGCACCACGCGGTCGATTCGACGCGAATCCATTTCTACCTCGACCGGCCCCGAAGGAATCTCGATCTGAACCTCGGTCTCGCGAGTGTGGGCCAGGGGTTCGACACCCGCAATCGCCATGCCGACCACACCGTTGAGGTCTTGCACCTCGAACTCGGCGTTCACGGCACCAGCGTCGTATCGCGACATCTCGAGCAGGTCGCTCAGCAACGACTCAAATCGCTCGATCTGGTTTTGCAGAAGCTCGGCAGAGCGCCTAGCGGTCGGATCCATGCTTTCGCGGCTATTGAAGATCAGTTCACCGGCCAGCTTGATGGTTGTCATCGGGGTGCGCAGCTCGTGCGAGACATCCGAGACGAATCTCTGCTGCATCTCACTGAGTCGACTCAGCTCGTCGATCTGCGTCTGCATGCTCTCGGCCATTCGGTTGAACGAGCGCGCCAGCGACGAGATTACGTCTTCACCCGTCTGCGGCAGGCGTCTGGTCAGGTTGCCATCTGCCAGCTCTTCAGACACCGCCGCGGCGACCCGCACCGGGCGAACGATTCGGCCGGTCACGAAGAGCGAAACCGCTCCGATGAGGGGAATCAACACGAGGCCACCGAAAACCAGGGTGCCCTGAACGAAGTCGAGGGTGGTCTGCTCAGATTGCAGGTCATAAACCAGATAGAGCTCGTATGCTCCGGCGACCGGCACCTGCACCTGCGCCCCGACGACCATACCCGGATGCGTCTGCCCGTCGACCGGAAGCTCGACAGGGCGATAGACCAGGTGGCCGGCGCTGGCTCGCACGGCGGTGCGCAAATCGTCTGGAATCACGGCGGGGTCGAGGCTGCTCGAGATTGGCGACTGCAGCGAAATAGAGCCGCTCTGACCAGGCGATCGCAGCAGCGCGACTCGTCTGTTGCTGTTAGAGATGTTCGACTCGAGGTCTGGCACGACGGAGTTCATGAGGGTCTGCAACGAAACCTCGTCGGCGGCACCCGATGCCGAGAAGGTGTTTTGCACATCAATTACTGCGCGCTCAGATTCGCCCAGAATCTGCTGCTGCCTAGTTGTGTAGAGGCCGCTGCCGATTGAATAGGCGAGGAATCCGCCTACCGCGATGAGCGCGATTCCAGAGAGGACGATCGTGATTGCAACGTAGCGAAGCTGAAGCGAACGGCGCAATAGGCCGAAACCCCACCTAAACAGCCTGCGCAAAGAAAACGACCTCGGGTTTGCCGAAGACTAGGCCTGGTCGTTTGACGGGTTGCCGGCGCGATAGCCTACGCCGCGAATCGTGGTGACGATCTTTGGATCTTCTGGGTCATCCTCGATCTTCGAGCGCAGGCGCTGAACGTGCACGTTCACGAGCCTGGTGTCGGCCTTGTAGTGGTAGCCCCAAACCTTTTCGAGCAGGTCTTCGCGAGAGAAAACCTTGGCCGGGTGCTGGGCGAGGGTCATCAGGAGGTTGAACTCGAGCGGGGTGAGCGAGAGGCGCTCGCTGCCGCGACGAACCTCGTGCCCCTCAACGTCTAGCGTGAGTGGGCCGATGGTTAGAACACCCGTTGCCGGCGCGCCCTCTGGCTTGTCGCGCAGACGGGCGGCGATGCGCGCCAAAAGCTCCGACTGGTTGAATGGCTTCGAGACATAGTCGTCTGCTCCGGCGTTGAGGCCAGCAATGACGTCGTCGCTCTCGGACTTTGCGGTAACCATGACGATTGGAACGCCAGAGGTCTGGCGAATCTCGCGGCAAACCTCGATGCCGTTCGGCTCCGGAATCTGAAGATCCAACAGGATCAAATCTGGGTTGAGCTTTTTGAAGCCCTCAATGGCCGATAGGCCGTTGTAGCAAGGAGTGACTCGGTAGCCCTGAGCCACAAGCATCATGCAAATGGCTTCGCTGAGAGCTCGCTCGTCTTCGACTACCAGAATGTGTCGCGTCATTGACAACCCCTAATACCTGTAGTGCTCAACCTTGAACGGGCCGCCCTTCGAGACGCCGATGTAGTTGGCCTGCTCGTCGGTGAGTTGAGTCAATTCAACACCCAAAGCCGAAAGATGCAAACTGGCGACCTTTTCGTCGAGGTGCTTTGGCAAGACGTAAACCCCGATCGGGTATTCGCTGCGCTTGGTGAAGAGCTCGATCTGGGCGAGAACCTGGTTGCTGAACGAGTTGCTCATTACAAAACTAGGATGCCCGGTTGCGTTGCCGAGGTTCATCAAACGGCCCTCGCTGAGAATCAGCACCGAGCGTCCGTTGGTGAATCTCCACTCGTGCACCTGAGGCTTGATCTCGATCTTGTCGATCCCCGCGATGCGTCCGATGCCCGCCATGTCGATCTCGTCATCGAAGTGGCCGACGTTGGCGACGATGGCTAGGTGCTTCATGCGCTCGACGTGCTCTGGGCGAATAACCCTGGTGTTTCCGGTTGCGGTGATGAAGATGTCGGCGGTCTCAACGACCGACTCTAGGGTGGCCACCTGGTAGCCATCCATGGCAGCCTGAAGGGCGCAAATTGGGTCGATCTCGCTGACGATTACGCGCGCACCCTGGCCGGCCATGGCCTCGGCGCAGCCCTTGCCGACGTCGCCGTAGCCGGCGATGAACACGGTCTTGCCGCCGATAAGAACGTCGGTGGCGCGGTTCAGGCCGTCTGGCAGCGAGTGGCGAATGCCGTACTTGTTGTCGAACTTGGTCTTGGT
>CANGNR010000024.1 GCA_947455385.1 Microbacteriaceae bacterium | reverse complement strand
CCAGCCGCACCGGCTGCGCCAGCGGCATCGGGCTCGGCAACCGGCATCCCGCGTCCGGGCAACAATCCTTTCGCCTCGGCACAGGGTATGGGCATTCCTCGCCCGATGGCCCGCCCGGGCAACAATCCTTTCGCTCCATCGCAGGGCATGGGTCGCCCAGGCGGCCCAGGTCGTCCGGCCGGTGCCGGCGGCGCAGGCCGTCCAGGTGGCCCGGGTCGTCCGGCTGGTGCCGGCGGCGCTCCGCGTCCGGGTGGCTTTAGCCCACGTCCGGCCGGTGCCGGTGGCGCTCGTCCAGGCTTCGGCGGAGGCGCCCCAGGCGCTGGCGCAGGTGCCGGTGGCTTTAGCCGTCCAGGCGGCGGACCAGCAGGTGGCCGCGGCCGCGGCGTCGGCGGCGGAACCGCCGGTGCGTTCGGCAAGGGCGGTGCTCGCGGATCGAGCAAGGCTCGCAAGTCGAAGCGCGCTAAACGCGAAGAGTACGAGCAGAGACAAGCCCCGAGCCTTGGTGGCGCGGTTGTTCCACGCGGAGACGGCACCACTGTGCTTCGTCTGCGCCGCGGTGCGAGCATCCAAGACTTTGCCGACAAGATCGATGCCAATGCTGGTCAGCTCATCACCGTGCTGTTTCACCTCGGTCAGATGGCTACCGCAACCGCATCACTCGACGAAGACACCTTTCAGATTCTCGGCCAGGAGCTCGGCTACCGCGTCGAGGTCGTGTCTCCAGAAGACGAAGAGCGCGAGCTGTTCGAGGGCTTCGGTCTCGACATCTCGACCGACTTTGACGAAGACGACGAGGATGAGCTCGAGGCTCGCCCACCGGTAGTCACCGTCATGGGTCACGTCGACCACGGAAAGACCCGCCTGCTCGACTCGATTCGCAACGCGAACGTTCAGGCCGGCGAGGCCGGTGGCATCACCCAGCACATCGGTGCCTACCAGGTGCACGCCGTGCACGAGGGCATCGACCGCGCCATCACCTTCATTGACACCCCTGGTCACGAGGCGTTCACCGCCATGCGTGCCCGAGGTGCTCAGGTCACCGACATCGCCATCCTGGTTGTCGCCGCCGACGACGGCGTCATGCCGCAGACCGTTGAGGCGCTTAACCACGCCCAGTCGGCCGGTGTGCCAATCGTCGTGGCCGTCAACAAGGTCGATAAGGCAGGCGCTAACCCAGCCAAGATTCGCCAGCAGCTCACCGAGTTCAACCTGGTTGCCGAGGAGTACGGCGGCGACGTCATGTTCGTCGACGTATCCGCGTTGACCGGCGCCGGCATCGAGAACCTGCTCGACGCAGTTCTGCTCACCGCAGATGCCGCGCTCGACCTGCGTGCCAACCCGAACAAGGATGCCCGCGGTGTCGCGATCGAAGCCAACCTCGACAAGGGTCGTGGCTCGGTTGCAACAGTGCTGATCCAGTCGGGAACCCTGCGCGTCGGAGACTCGATCGTCGCCGGTGCAGCCCACGGCCGTGTTCGCGCGATGTTCGACGAAAACGGCGAGCCAGTCACCGAGGCAACCCCGAGCCGTCCGGTTCAGGTCCTCGGTCTGCAGTCTGTGCCTCGTGCCGGCGACACCTTTGTTGTCACCGAGGATGAGCGCCAGGCCCGCCAGATCGCCGAGAAGCGCGAAGCCGCCGACCGCAACGCACTGCTGGCCAAGACTCGCAAGCGCGTTAGCCTCGAAGACTTCACCAAGGCTCTCGAAGAGGGCAAGGTCGAGTCGCTCAACCTGGTCATCAAGGGTGACGTTTCGGGTGCCGTTGAGGCCCTCGAAGACTCGCTGCTCAAGATCGAGGTCGACGATTCGGTTCAGCTCCGAATCATCCACCGCGGTGTTGGTGCGATCACCGAGTCGGACGTCAACCTGGCCACCGTCGACAATGCAATCATCATCGGCTTCAACGTTCGCCCCGACAATAAGGCGAAGGAGCGCGCAGACCGCGAGGGCGTCGACATTCGCCACTACAGCGTCATCTACGCGGCACTCGATGACATCGAGCAGGCGCTCAAGGGCATGCTCAAGCCAGAGTACGAAGAGGTTCAGCTCGGAACCGCAGAGGTTCGCGAACTGTTCAAGTCGTCGAAGGTCGGCACCATCGCCGGTTCGATCGTTCGCTCCGGTTCGATCAAGCGCAACTCGCAGGCGCGCGTGCTTCGCGGTGGCGTCGTAATCGTCGACAACGTCAAGATCGAGTCGCTGAAGCGCTTCAAGGATGACGCAACCGAGGTCAAGACCGACTTCGAGTGTGGAATCGGCATCGGCGGTTTCAATGACCTTCAGCTCGAAGACATCATCGAGACCTTCGAAATGCGCGAGAAGCCTCGCGTCTAGTGAATTGCTAGGTGGCGGCGCCCTTCGGGGCGCCTCCTCCCGCTAGGAGTAAAAATGGTTGACCACGCTAGAGCCAGAAAGCTTGCCGAGCGCATCAAGGTGCTCGTTGCCGAGGCGCTCGAGAAGACCGTCAAAGACCCGGATCTTGGGTTTGTGACAATTACCGACGTGCGCGTGACCCCAGACCTTCAGCACGCGTCGATCTACTTCACGGTCTTCGGCAGCGACGAAGACAAGAAGCGCAGCGGCGAGATCATCGAGCGCAACCGCGGACGCATTCGTGGCGAGGTTGGCCGACAGTTGTCGATTCGCTTGACCCCAACCATCGAGTTCATTGCCGACGAGATTCCTGAGACGGCCGCTCACATGAACGATCTTCTGGCCCAGGCCAAGGCCCGCGATGCCGAGGTCGCGAGGCTGGCAGCAGAGGCAGCGTACGCCGGCGAAGAGAACCCTTACAAAGAGCCCAAGTCTCACGACGAAGACGAAGACGAGGACTAGGCCGAGTCAATGGCAGCGGGTCTCGCGCTAATCGACAAGCCTGAGGGTTGGACCAGCCACGACGTGGTTGCCAAGACTCGGCGACTTGCCGGCACTCGCAAGGTTGGGCACGCCGGAACCCTCGACCCCATGGCCACCGGGCTGTTGCTGCTTGGCGTCGACGCGGGCACAAAACTTCTGACCTTTTTGGTCGGGGCAGACAAAACTTACTTGGCCACCATTCGCCTCGGTGCAAGCACGGTCACGGATGACCGCGAGGGCGAGACCGTTTCGGTCGCAGAACCGAGTGCTTTAGCGTCATTGGATGCACCTGCCATCGAGGCAGCGCTCGAGCCTCTTCGCGGCGATATTCTTCAGTCGCCCAGCGCGGTGAGCGCAATCAAGGTCGACGGCGAGCGGGCATACGCCCGGGTTCGGGCCGGCGAGTCGGTTGAGCTGCCCAAGCGCCCGGTGCGTGTCGACCGCCTAGAGGTGCTTGGCGAGATTCGCCGAGTCGAAGCCGATGGCGCCCACTTTATTGACCTAGACGTGATCGTCGATTGCTCGTCGGGAACCTACATTCGCGCCATCGCGCGCGACCTCGGCGAGGCCCTCGGGGTGGGCGGCCACCTCACCGCGCTGCGCCGAACCCGCATCGGCGGCTATTCGGTCGAGGCAGCGCAAAAACTCGACCAACTGGTGCAGCAAGACGGCGAGCCGCTGCGGGTTCTGCCGCTCGCGGATGCCGCCCGCGCCGAGTTCACCGTGCGCGAGCTCACCGACCAGGAGGTCGTCGACCTCGTGCACGGCAAGCGCCTCGCTCTGGGGTCGATCGCGCGCGACTCGGCGCCAGAACCCATCGCGGCCATCTCGCCTGCTGGCAAACTGATTGCCGTGCTTGAAAGATCTTCGAACCAGCTCAAGTCGCTGGTGGTTTTTGCGGGGGAGTCCGATGCTTGATTGGCTTTGGTTGACACAGAGCGCGCTAACCGGCGCGGTGGCCCTATTCACGCTGATTCTGGGCTTGGCCAACCGCAAGCCGAGCGGGGTCAGCATCGCCGCACTGGCACTTGTTGCTCTGTGTGCGCTGTTTCAGCTCGGCACATCCATCGTCTTGGTCGCTGGCGGCCAGCAGGCGGCCACCAACACCGTCGAGTTCTTCATCTACGTAGTGGTTTCGCTTCTGGTGCCGCTGCTCGCCGGGTTTTGGGCGTTGGTTGAGCGCACTCGATTCAGCACGTTTGTGATGGCGATTGCTGCCCTCACCTGCCTCGTGATGCTGCTTCGCGAACAGCAACTTTGGTTCGGGATTTTCTAGGCAATTCACCTCTCGTTAACCTTGCTAACACCCCGACTTCACCGCGCAATTTCACACTTGAACCCATGAGTCCGCAGGGTGAAACCAAGATTCCGGCTAAGCGCCAACTGGTCACCAAGCCATCCCGAACCGCCGACAAGGTTTTCTTTGGCCTTACGAGCGTGGCTGCCAACTTCTCGATTGTTCTGATCCTGCTCATTTTGGGCTTTTTGCTCTATCAGGCCTGGCCGGCATTTCAGAGTCAGGGCTTCTCGTTCTTCAGCGGCGAAACCTGGGACTCCTCAGCCACGCCGCAGATCTTTCAGATCGGCCCGATGCTCTGGGGTTCTGTTCTCGTAGCCCTTCTGGGCATGGTTATCGCGCTTCCGCTAGCAATCTCGCTCGCTTACTTCATCGAGTTCATGGCCGCTAAAAAGATCGCCGCGGTCGCCACCACCCTGGTTGACCTACTGGCCGCCATCCCGTCTATCGTTATTGGCCTCTGGGGCTTCGCGGTGTTCGGCCCGGTCGCCCAGCACTGGGCGTCGCTGCTGCACGATTACCTCGGATGGATTCCCTACGTCTTCTATCACGAAGGCGCAAACTACGGCGGTTCGCCATTCATCGCAGGCCTCGTGGTCTCGGTCATGATCGTGCCGATCATCACCTCGGTGACCCGCGAAATCTTCTCGCAGATGGACCGGGACGTCGTCAACGCTTCGATCGCGCTCGGCGCTGGCCGCGCTGCGACTTTTCGCAAGGTGATTCTGCCGACCGCTAGCGGCGGCATCGTCGGTGGCGCTCTCCTCGGGCTCGGCCGCGCGCTCGGCGAGACCATCGCGATCTTCTTCGTGCTCAACCTGGTCTTTCACATCAACTTCTTTCAGGTCATCAACGGCGAGGGTGGAACCGTTGCCTCGATGATCGTCTCGAAGTTCGGTGAGGCGGATGCCTCCGAGCGCAGCGCGCTTATGGCGTCGGGCATCGTGCTGTTTGTGCTCACCCTGTTGATCTCTGCCCTGTCTAGCTACATCGTCAAGAAGGCCCAGCCTTGGAGGACCAACTAATGACGGCCACCCAGGTGCAGACCTCGACCATGAAGCCAACCAACCCTTGGGCCAAGCGCAACAAGGCCCGCACTCGCGACGTTGTGATCGCTAGCCTGCTGCCGGGCATCCTGGCCGTTGTCTTCTTTTTCGTTGGCACAGCGCTTGGCGCCACTATCGACCCGGCGGTCTTGCTGATTATCGGGTTCCTGCCCGCCCAGCTGCTCGCGGCCTTCTTGGTTGGCAGAAAGTACTACGGTCGCCACGGCCGCGAAGACGCGCTGCTCATCGTCGTGACCATCTTCTTGAGCACATTCGTGATGGTACTGCTGCTTTCGGTGCTCTGGTCGGTCATCTCGGCGGGTGCGCTAGCCCTTCGTCCATCGTTCATTTTGCAGAATAGCCACTACATTTCGGGTACGACCTCGCTCGAATACGGCGGCGCCGGCCACGCTATTCTCGGCACCGTCATGGCGGTTGCGATCACCACGATTCTCACCGTGCCGCTCGGATTCGGCATCGCCGTCTATCTCACCGAGACCGGCGGCAAGGCTCGCGGAGTCATCCGCACCCTGATTCAGGCCATGTCGGGTCTGCCTTCGGTGGTATCCGGTCTGTTCATCTATTCGATTCTGGTTCTCCAGGGCTGGCAGCCAAGCGGTTTCACCGGCTCGCTCGCGCTGCTGCCGCTCATGCTGCCCACCGTGTCGCGCGTTTCAGAAGAGGCTCTTCGCCTAGTGCCGGTCGACCTGCGCAACGGAGCCCTCGCGCTCGGTTCGCCAACCTGGCAGGCATTCGCCAAGGTCGTCTTTCCGGCTGCCCGCAGCGGCCTGCTAACCGCGGTGCTCCTCGGCGTCGCTCGCATCGTTGGCGAGACCGCACCTCTGGTTCTGACCACCACCTACAACAACGACACCAACCTCAACCCGTTCAACGGGCCGATGGCCATGCTGCCGACGTTCATCTTCGGGTACATCCGAAACATGTATGACACCTCGATCCAGCGCGGCTGGGGTGGCTGTCTCGTAATCATGATCCTGGTCGGCGTTCTCTTCGTCGGCGCCCGAGTAGCAAACCGAAAGAAGAAGTAGCAACCCATGGTCGAAACACTTCTAACCGAAAGCAACGCGGCATCGCACCTCGAGGCCCGCGGCGTACACGTCTGGTTTGGCCAGCGTCAGGTTCTGCAAGACGTCAACCTCGTCTTTCCTAGCAACCAGGTGACCGCCCTGATCGGCCCATCCGGTTGCGGCAAGTCGACCTTCATTCGCACACTGAACCGCATGCACGAGCTGATTCCTGGCGCTGGCTTTGCCGGCCAGATTCTGCTCGACGGCAAAGACATCTACGAAGATGGCACCGACGCAGTCGACGTGCGCCTTCGCGTCGGCATGGTCTTTCAGAAGCCAAACCCGTTTCCGACGATGTCGATTCGCGAGAACGTGCTTGCCGGCCTGCGCCTGACCGGCAAGAAGAACCCAAACATGGATGAACTCGTCGAGACCTCGCTTCGCCGCGCATCCATCTGGAACGAAGTTAAGGATCGTCTCAACGACCCAGCGCTATCGCTCTCGGGTGGCCAGCAGCAGCGTCTGTGCATCGCTCGCTCACTCGCCATGGACCCGGCGGTGCTGCTCATGGACGAGCCTTGTTCGGCACTCGACCCGGGCTCGACCCGCCGCGTCGAAGAGACCATCGAAGAGCTCGCCGACCAGATGACCATCGTCATCGTGACGCACAACATGCAGCAGGCGCAGCGCGTCTCGCACCAGACCGCATTCTTCTTGAGCGAGGATGGCAACCCTGGCGGTGTCGTCGAGTTTGGCACCACCGAGCAGGTCTTCAACCAGCCAGTCGACCCTCGCACCAACGACTACGTCAACGGTCACTTCGGCTAACGGCCACTCCTATGCTGCGCAAAGTTCTAGCAACCTCAGCCCTCGCCGCCACCCTGGCGCTGGTCTTGACCGGTTGCACCCCGCCGATGCCTCCAGAGGTCAAGGCAGCTCAGGCCGAGCTCACCTACACCTGCGAGTCGGGTTCGGGCAGTATCGCCCTGCCGGCAGCACTGCAGAGCGTTTCAACCGGATGGACCGACAGCCTCGCCTCGGCCTGCTCAGACATGTCGCTGGCGATCAACGAGGTTGGCACCGCGTCTGACCTCGAGATCAGCGAGGTTAATGCCGTGGGCGCAGACTGCAAGCCGTTCGCAACGGTTCCGTTCGCGCTCGACGCATCCGTGTTGGTTATTAATGAGCCTGCGATCAGCGGTCTCGTGCTCGATGCCGATCTTGCCGACCAGATTCTGTCTGGCGACATAACCAACTGGAACGACCCGAAGTTGCAGAAGACCAACCCCGGATTTACGCTGCCAGACGAGGCCATCGTGGTGAACGAGGTTGTTCAACAGAACGCTTACGACGCCTTCAAGGGTTGGCTCTCGCGACTGCTTGGCCACGACCCCAAGCTCTCGCTGCTCAAGCCGATTGCCGGCGAAGAGACCGTCGACCAGATGAACACAACCGCCAACGCGGGAATCGCACTCGTGCCGTATTCGCTCTCGGTGCAGGGCGGTTTCTCGACGGTTTCGATTCAAGCGGATGCGGCTGACGCGGCAACCATCGTGGCTCCGGACCCAACCGGCATTCAGTCTGCTGGCACTCAGTATTCGGCCGACATCGCGGGCAACACGGTGAACCTGACCTTCCACGCCGGCAATAAGCCGATTCCGCCAGAGGGCAGCGACACTCCGTCGAACCCTTATCAGGCGATTTATCCGGTCAACCTGGTGCTCTGCGGCGAATCGAAGAACCTAGTTACGCGGGCCCTGGCAAAATTCTTGCTTCGCCAAGACTCGCAGGGTCAGCTCGCGGCATCGTTCATGGTTCAGTTGCCAGAGCTGGTTCGCGACTACTCGCTCGAGGTGGTCTCGAAGGGACTGCCAGAGGTCGTAGTTCCAGCCGCCTAGCCAGACTCGGGCGGTTAGGCTAGTTTCATGACCCCTACCAAACGATCGCTAGGCGTTGGCCGTGTGCTCGTTGCCGTCTATGGAGTTTTTGCTCTTTCAGCATCGGCCAGAGCACTCTTTCAGCTAGCTACCAAGTTTCAAGAGGCACCGCTCTCTTACTCGCTTTCTGCCGTCGCGGCCCTCGTTTACGTCGTGGCAACCATCGCTCTGGCGCGCCGCAGCCGCTTACTAGCTCTCGCCACGGTCTGGTTCGAGCTCGTCGGTGTTTTCCTAGTAGGCGCAATCAGCTATCTGGTGCCTGCCGACTTCGAACACAAGACGGTTTGGTCGCACTTCGGCCAGGGATACGGCTACGTGCCGGCCCTGCTGCCCATCGTGGGCCTGTTCTGGCTCTACCGATCGGGTTCTGGTTCCAAGGCCCAGGGCTCTGTCGTGACAATCGGCAAGTTCGATGGCGTTCACCTCGGACACCGCGAGTTGCTTACTCAGATTGCCTCGATTGCCTCGAGCAAGAACCTCGAGCCCTGGGTGCTCACCTTCGATCGTCACCCGGATGCGCTGCTGAATCCGCAGCGGCTAAAGCCCGCGATCATTGGGCCTACCCAGAAGCAGCAGCTGCTGAGCGACGGGGGAGCAGCCCTGGTGCTGTCCCTGCCGTTCGACCAAGAGCTCGCGGCCCTCGACCCCGATCAATTCGTGTCGAAATACCTCGTGGGCCAGTTGCGCGCAAAGGTGGTTGTGGTCGGGCCAGACTTTAGGTTCGGTAAGGGCGGGGCAGGAGATCTCGAGACCCTGCGCACACTCGGCACAAAGCACGGATTCGATGTGCTTGCTGTGCCCAAGGTTTATGTCGATGGCACCGCGGTTTCTTCGACCAAGATTCGCGAATCGCTAGAGTCTGGCGATGTCGAGACCGCCGCCAAACTGCTCGGTCGCAACCACGCCACCGTCGGAATCGTTGAGCACGGCCGAAAGATCGGGCGAACCATTGGGTTTCCCACCGCAAACATCTCGCGCGACGCCGAGGGCCTCATGCCCGTGGATGGCATCTATGCCGGTTGGCTGACCGCAGAGGGCGTACGCTATCCGACCGCGATTTCTATCGGTATAAACGAGACCTTTGACGCGGTGCCGCGGCTCGTCGAGGCCCACGTGATTGGTCGCGACGACCTAGACCTCTACGACAAGACGGTGATTGTCGAATACCTTCGTTTCGTGCGCTCGCCGGCCAAGTTCGATGGCGTCGATACGCTTATCGCCCAAATCAACAAGGATGTTGCCGAGTGCATCAAGATTCTCGAGGAGCAAGCATGACCTTCGTCGATGCGATCAAAGTCTGTTTTCACAAGTACGCCACTTTTGGCGGCGTGGCTGCACGTTCTGAATACTGGTACTTCATGCTTTTCTCGGTTCTGGTCGCCGCGGTGGCTTCTGTGGTCGACGGAGTAGCCGGGGCTTCCGGCTCTGGCCTAAACGCCGTAGCAAACATCAGTTCGCTTGCTTCGATTGCGCTTGTTTTGCCCAGGCTCAGCGTAACGGTACGGCGCTTTCGCGATGCCGGCTTCAGCCCCTGGCTACTTCTGCTTGAGCTGCTGCCGATCGCAGGCCTGGTGGCCTGGATCGTGAGCGTGGGCGTTGAAGCTTTCAGCGCCGCAGCCAGCTCAAGCCAGTCGAACATCGACTCGATGTCTGACAGCGAGATGGCAGCCTTTCTTGCTCCGTTTCTGACGCCGTCGTCGCTTGCCGCGCTCGGCGTTGTGATTTTGGTTTCGCTCGCCGTTGGCATCTTCTTGCTCGTCGTGACCCTGTTGCCTAGCAAGTCGCTCGTGCAGGGCAACCGCATCCTGGCAAAAGAAGTGGCGCGTCAGCAGCCAAACGCCTAGACTAGAGAGGTTGCCGTGTATCGGCCGCGGATTAAGAGTGCAAAGACAACCCGTCTTTCGCGCCGCGCAGCAAGTTCTTGAAAGGAACCAGCTATGGCTCTAGCCCCAGAGGTAAAGACCTCAATCATCAACGAGTACGCAACCCACCCAGGTGACACTGGTTCCCCAGAGGTGCAGATCGCAGTTCTGTCGCACCGCATCAAGGACCTCACCGAGCACCTCAAGGAGCACAAGCACGACCACCACAGCCGTCGTGGCCTGCTGCTTCTCGTTGGTCAGCGTCGCCGCCTGCTCGGCTACCTGCAGAAGGTCGACATCGCCCGCTACCGTGCGCTCATCGAGCGTCTCGGCCTGCGTCGATAACTCAAGTTTGACGATTCGCCCCATTCGCAAGGATGGGGCGTTTCGCTTTAACGGCGCCTTCGCCGGGCCGCCATCCTAGGCAAATGTCGCCCGCTCTGCTATTCTGAAAGCGAGCAGCCGTGGCAGGTTTGCTGGTCTTCGGTCGTGAGTCTTGGAATCATCCAAGGTTTTCAACTGCAGACCAGAGCATCCTCCAAAAAACAGTGTGCAAGTCAACTTGCCGCGATCGCTCATGCGCCATTCAACTAACCACCGTGGTTTTGTTGCGCGCAAAGACGAAATAGAGGAGAGACCATGATCGGTCCAGACAACGTAGAGCCAATGGATGGCACTGAATACGAATACGCAATCATCGACAACGGTCGTTTCGGCAAGCGCGTTTTGCGCTTCGAGACCGGCCGCCTAGCCCAGCAGGCACAGGGTGCTGCATCGGTTTACATCGACGCAGAGACCATGCTTTTCTCGGCTACCACCGCAAGCAAGCAGCCTAAAGACCAGTTTGACTTCTTCCCACTTACCATCGATGTCGAAGAGCGCATGTACGCCGCCGGACGCATCCCAGGCTCGTTCTTCCGTCGCGAGGGTCGTCCATCGACCGAGGCGATTCTGGCCTGCCGCCTGATCGACCGCCCACTGCGCCCATCGTTCGTCGATGGCCTGCGCAACGAGGTTCAGGTCGTTGTTCAGGTCATGGCCATCGAGCCAGACGAGCTTTATGACGTCGTGGCAATCAACGCCGCATCGATGTCGACCCAGCTTGCCGGCCTGCCTTTCAGCGGCCCAATCGGTGGCGTTCGCGTCGCCCTGATCGACAACCAGTGGGTTGCCTTCCCTAAGCACTCGCAGCTCGAGCGCGCCGTGTTCGACATGGTCGTTGCCGGTCGCGTCATCGTAGAGAACGGCGTCGAAGACGTTGCCATCATGATGGTTGAGGCTGAGGCTACCGAGGGTTCGTGGAACCTCATCAAGAACGAGGGCGCTACCGCTCCAAACGAAGATGTAGTTGCAGCAGGTCTTGAGGCTTCGAAGCCGTTCATCAAGGTTCTGGTTGAGGCACAGGCTCGCCTGGCTGCCAAGGCTGCCAAGCCAACCGCAGACTACCCAGTCTTCTTGCCTTACACCGACGAGGTCTTCAACGCCGTTGCAGCTCTCGCCGAGAGCGAGCTTGGCCGCATCTACCAGATCGCCGACAAGCAGGCTCGTCAGAACGAAGACGACACCCTGAAGGACTCGGTCAAGGCAAAGCTTGCCGAGACCCTGACCGAAGAGCAGCAGGCGCAGGTTTCTGCCGCCTACAAGTCGGTCACCAAAAAGGTAGTGCGCACCCGCGTTCTCAAAGAGGGCATCCGCATCGACGGCCGTGGCAAGAGCGACATCCGCACCCTGGATGCCGAGATCCACGTGGTTCCTCGCGTTCACGGTTCGGCACTCTTCCAGCGCGGCGAGACCCAGATTCTGGGTATCACCACTCTGAACATGCTCAAGATGGAGCAGCAGATTGACTCGCTGAGCCCAGAGACCAGCAAGCGCTACATGCACAACTACAACTTCCCGCCTTATTCGACCGGTGAAGTTGGCCGCGTTGGCACCCCGAAGCGCCGCGAAATCGGTCACGGAGCCCTCGCCGAGCGTGCGCTTGTTCCAGTTCTGCCAGCTCGCGACGAGTTCCCGTACGCCATCCGTCAGGTCTCTGAGGCCCTCGGTTCGAACGGTTCGACCTCGATGGGTTCGGTCTGTGCTTCGACTCTGGCTCTGCTGAGCGCCGGTGTGCCACTGCGCGCACCAGTCGCCGGTATCGCAATGGGTCTGATCTCTGACACCGTTGACGGCAAGACCGAGTACGCGGCCATCACCGACATCCTCGGTGCCGAAGACGCCCTCGGCGACATGGACTTCAAGGTCGCCGGAACCAGCGAGTTCATCACCGCGATTCAGCTCGACACCAAGCTCGACGGCATTCCGTCGGCAGAGCTTGCCAAGGCGCTGACCCAGGCCAAGGAGGCTCGCCTCCACATCCTCGGTGTCATGCAACAGGCAATCAGCGAGCCAGACGAAATGGCGCCAACCGCGCCTCGCGTCATCTCGGTGAAGATTCCTGTTGACAAGATCGGTGAGGTCATTGGCCCTAAGGGCAAGATGATCAACCAGATCCAGGCAGACACCGGCGCCGACATCTCGATCGAAGACGACGGAACCGTTTACATCGGTGCAACCGACGGCCCTTCGGCAGACGCAGCTAAGGCAGCCATCAACGCAATCGCCAACCCTCACGTACCTGAGATCGGCGAGCGCTTCCTCGGAACCGTCGTGAAGCTGGCCACCTTCGGTGCCTTCGTTTCGCTGGTTCCAGGTAAGGATGGCCTGTTGCACGTCTCTGAGCTCAAGAAGATCTCGGGTGGCAAGCGCGTCGAGAACGTCGAAGACGTTCTTGAGGTTGGCCAGAAGATTCAGGTTGAAATCACCAAGATCGATGACCGCGGAAAGCTTTCGCTTGCCCCGGTTGTCGAGGGTGACGCAGCGGGCGAGGCCGACTCCAACGAGGAGTAGGCTTTCGTCTCAATGACTGAAATCATCTTTCCGCTCGATCAGAGCGACATCTCGTTCACCGCTTCGGGGGGATCTACGGTTCGCCGTACGATCCTTCCGAGCGGTGTTCGTGTTTTAACCGAGCACATGCCGGCAGCGCAGAGCGCATCCGTGTCTTTTTCGGTGGCGGTTGGCTCTCGCGACGAGAGCAACGGACACCACGGCTCGACGCACTTTCTTGAGCACCTGCTGTTCAAGGGCACCAAGACCCGCACCGCCCTCGACATTGCGATTGCCTTCGACTCTGTCGGCGGCTCGAGCAATGCATCGACCGGCAAAGAGCACACCAGCTACTACGCCCGCGTTCAAGACTCGGCGCTGCCGCTGGCCGTCGATGTCATCGGCGACATGCTTACCTCCTCGGTGATCGACCCGACCGAGTTTGAGAACGAGCGCACCGTGATTCTCGAGGAGCTCGCGATGAACGACGACGACCCGCAAGACGTCGCGCACGAGGCCTTCGCCGAGGCCGTGCTCGGCTCGCATGAGTTAGGTCGTCCAATCGGCGGAACCCCAGACACCATTAATTCGGTCACCCGCGATGCCGTGTGGGAGTACTACAAGCAGAACTATCGCCCAGAAGACCTGGTTGTTGCGGCGGCCGGTGGCGTTGACCACGGCAACTTGATTGCGCTGGTCGAAAAGTCGCTCGAGGCTGCCGGCTGGGACCTCGGCAATAAGGCGGTTCCGCGCGCCAGGCGCGTCAACGGCGACGTT
>CANGNR010000023.1 GCA_947455385.1 Microbacteriaceae bacterium | reverse complement strand
CCGAAGACGTCGCGGTCGCCGCGCACCAACTTGACCTCGCCCTTGCCGACGACGCGACCAAGCGCGTGACCACGTTCGCTCGAGATCACGAGCGTCGTGTTGAGCGGCAGATCCTTAACATCCTTGTGTTTGATGACCTCGGCGTCATAGAGGTCGCTCATCTCATCGGCGCCGAGCGCCAACTCTGCGGTGCCGGTCCAACCCGAGTCGACCGCAAGATTGTTGCGGTACTCCTCGGCTCGCATGCCCAGGGCGGCAACCTTCACGCGCATCGGCAGGTCTTGCGAAACCACCGTCACGTCTGCGCCTTCGCTGGCCAAATTAAAAGCAACAGCAAGGATGCGTGAATCGTTGTCGCCGAGTTGGAATCCGACTGGCAGGACGCTCTGGTCGATGTGGTTTAGTTCAACCCGAAGCGTGCCGCCCTCGCCGACCTCGATGGGAAAATCGAGGCGCTCGTGCTCTTGCCGAAGGTCATCCAGGTATCGAAGGGTCTGGCGGGCAAAGTAGCCAATCTCGGGGTCATGGCGCTTCTTTTCGAGCTCGTTGATGACCACGATGGGAATCACAACCGACTGCTCTTTGAACCGAAACAGTGCCTTGGGGTCGCTCAGCAGAACCGAAGTATCGAGCACATAGGTGATTTGCTGAGTCTTGCTGGCCGACTTGCCGGACTCTGACTTGACCGACGAGGTTTGCGCTGCCTTGGCCACTTAGGCTCCTTCAGTTGTCTAAACATTCGCTGCCAACGAAGGGGCCGAAGCCATCTAGCGCTGATAACTTATGGCAAAGTTATGCCCGCTCAGAGAACTAATTTGATAGCGACACGCCAGAGGGCGGGGTTCGTAACAGAGCGTTAACGCAGACGCAAGATTTAGGCGCCGAAGCGACGGTGGCGAAGCTGAAAAGCACGAAGTGCGCGCAAGAAGTCGACGCGACGAAAGTCGGGCCACAGCGCTTCTTCGAAATAGAACTCGCTGTTTGCGCTCTGCCAAGTTAAGAAGCCCGAGAGCCGTTGCTCGCCGCTCGTACGAATCACCAGATCGGGGTCTGGCTGACCGCTCGTATAGAGGTTCGCGGCGATTAGCTCGGGTGTCAAACGGTTGGCAATGTCTTCGATGGATGCGCCCTCGGCCGCCTGCTGGTGCAGAATCGCACGCATCGCGTCGGCGATCTCGAGACGGCCACCGTAGCCGACCGCAAGGTTGACCGTGGCGCCCGAAACCGCTGCGGTGGCGGCCTCGGCATACTCGAGTCGCGCGGCCAGATCGCTCGGTAGCGCCGCCTTGTCGCCAACGACGTGGATGCGGCGCGAGCCCAACTCGCCGACAGCCTCGGCGAGGTCGCCGATGATCTGAAGCAACTCGTCGAGCTCCTGGCTCGCGCGCCCCTTTAGATTGTCGGTCGAAAGCAGGTACAGCGTGATCACGGGAATCTCGAGGTCGTCGCACCAAGCGATGAACTCTAGGGTCTTGAGGGCGCCAGCCGTGTGGCCGTGACGGGCGCTGTGCGCACCCCGACGCTCGGCCCAGCGACGGTTGCCGTCGAGGATAACCGCAACGTGGCCAGGCAGGTTCTGCGGCGCAAGTTCGGCCTCGAGCCGACGCTCGTAGAGGCGATAAAGAAGGTTGCGCACGGCTTAAGGCTACTACTCACCTAGGCTTGGCACATGGGCGAAGTCGACGACAACACAAAGTCAATCTATCTGCCGGTTTCGCACGAACTTCGCGAGGTCGAGGCCGAACTTAAGGCGCCCGACAAGCCATCCTGGCGCGGATGGATTCACACGGGTGTGCTGCCAATCGTCATCGCCGGCGGCGTGCTTTTGTTGGTTTTCGCCAACGGCGTGGTGGCAAAGAGTGCCGATGCCGTGTTCTTCGCCTCATCGCTGCTGCTTTTCGGAAACTCCGCCCTCTACCACCGCTTCAACTGGCGCCCGAGCGTCAAACTAGCCCTCAAGCGCATCGACCACGCCAACATCTTCTTGCTCATCGCCGGCTCGTACACCCCAATCAGCGCGCTGGCATTGCCCGCGGGCAAGGGTGCACTACTGCTCTGGATTGCCTGGGGAACCGCCCTGCTGGGCATTGGCTTCAGGGTGTTCTGGATCTCAGCACCGCGCTGGCTTTATGTGCCCGTTTACGTGGCTATGGGCTGGGCCGCGTTCGCCTTCATCCAGGATTTCTTTGCGGCGAATACGCCGATGATGGTGCTGATTCTCGTTGGTGGATTGATGTACACGATTGGTGCGGTTATCTACGGCCTCAAGAAGCCGAATCCATCACCGAAGCACTTCGGATTTCACGAGATCTTTCACACGCTTACCGTGCTGGCATTTCTATGCCACTGGACGGCCTCGCTACTGATCAGCCTGAGCCCCTCCGTCGGCAGCCTCGGCGGCTAGTCGCTCCTGGATCTCGGCGCGGTAGCGCACACGGCGCACACGTCGCGTCATGTCAAAAATGATGAGCATCGCGCCGATGACGACGAAGAAAGTCATGATGAACCCGATGGTGCCGGGGCTATAAAAGGTGTTTGCCGGGTCTGCCGAGGCGCTCGGGCTCGGGGTTGGCAGGGCTGCGGCGGCAAGCAAGAAGTTCATGCTTTAAGTATGACGAGTAACCTTGAACTCGATGTCACAAAGCCAAACCGAACTCATGAATGCCCGCTACGGGCGCAACCGCAACCGTCGTCGCGACCGCATCTTTGCGATCGTCGTGGCCGGTGTCGCCATCCTGGGATTCGGCGGATGGTCGATTGGCTACGCGGTCTGGCAGGCTTCGACGGTCACGGGCAGCATCATCGGCTACAAGGTGATCGATGACAACTCGGCCAAGGTAAGCCTTCAGGTCGTTCGCGCGACCGAAGACTCGGTTTTGTGTGACGTGCGAGCCCTCGCCGCCGACTTTGGAGTGGTTGGATTCAAGACAGTCAGTTTTGCCGCTGGGCAAGAGGATTCGCCGACGCTCACCGACATAACGGTTCGCACAACGCATCGCGCTGTCAGCTCAGATGTCAAAAACTGCCGTCTAAAATAAGAAACAGCGCTCGACAGACCTGTCGGGCGGTTTTCATTGCCCAATCAACACTCTTTGTGAGAAACCATGTCGTCTGAACAGAAGCCCACCTGGCTAACGCAAGAGGCCTACGATCGCCTCGCTGCAGAGCTCGAGCAACTCGTTAACTTTGCCCGCGCCGACATCGCCAAGCGCATTCAAGAGGCCCGCGAAGAGGGTGACCTCAAAGAAAACGGCGGCTACCACGCAGCCAAAGACGAGCAGGGCAAGATCGAGGCGCGCATCAACCGCATCGAAGAGATTCTTGCGACCTCAGTGGTCGGGCAGGCACCAGAGTCGCACGGCGTTGTCGAGCAGGGTGTGCTCGTGACCATCGAACTAAACGGGGATGAAACCGAATTTCTTCTTGGCTCGGCCGAAATCGGCGAGGGCACCGACGTCACCGTTTATTCGCCAGACAGCCAGCTCGGGCAGGTAATCATCGGCAAGAGCATCGGCGACGAGGCAACCTTTTACAACGCACGCGGACGCGAGATGCACGTGAAGATCGTCGGCGTTCGTTCGTTCAACGGCTAGCCGGTCGCAACTCTCAACTAGAGCAGGTCGGCGTCGAGGCGAGCGGTCAGGCCCGCATCCTTGAGCGCCTTCATTACCCGTTCGCGGTGCTCGTGACCGGTGGTTTCAACCGCGAGACGAAGCTCTACCTCACCAATGTCTAGGCCGCGTCCGTGGCGCGTGTGCAGCACCTCGACCACGTTGCCCTGGGCGCTCGCGATGGCGTCGGCGGTCAGCACAAGCTGACCCGGGCGGTCTTGCAACATAACAGTGACGCTCGTGTAGCGCTCGGCAAACTCGAGACCGTGGCCGATTACCTTCTGCAGCAGCAGCGGGTCGATGTTTCCGCCGCTGAGCACGACAACCGTCTTGCCCTTCGGCTTGACCTTCTTGCTCATGAGCGCGGCCACACCCACGGCGCCGGCAGGTTCGACGACCTGCTTCGAGCGCTCTAGCAGGGCGACGATAGCTTGAGCAATCTCGCTGTCTGAGACGGTCACGACCTTGTCGATGTGCTTCTTGATCAGTTCAAACGGGATGCGCCCAGGCTCGGCCACAGCGATGCCGTCGGCGATGGTGCGCGAGGTCTTGATCTTGGTGGGCTTGCCTGCCTTGAGCGAAGGCACGTAGCTAGCGGCGTTCTCGGACTGAACACCGATGACCTTGATTTTGCGTCCGAGCGAAGCGGCCTTGAGCTTTGCCGCAACAGCCACACCAGCGGCCAGGCCCCCACCGCCGATTGCGACCAGAATCGTGTCGACGTCTTGAACCTGGTTGACCACCTCGAGCCCGACGGTTCCCTGGCCCTGGATGATGTCGATGTTGTCAAAGGGAGCGATGAAAACGGCGCCGGTCTTAGCGGCGTACTCCTGCGCAGCCTTCAGGGTTTCGGCAAAGACAGCGCCTTCGAGCACGACGTTGGCGCCGTAGTTCTTGGTCGCCTGAAACTTTGGCAACGAGGCGCCCATCGGCATAAAGATGGTGGCCTCGATGCCAAGCTTGCTCGCGGCGAGGGCCACGCCCTGAGCGTGATTTCCGGCCGAAGCGGCAACCACGCCGCGCTTGCGCTCATCCGAGCTCAATTTGCTCATGCGGTTGAACGCGCCACGAAGCTTGTATGCGCCCGTGCGCTGAACGTTTTCGCACTTGAGCAGCACCTCGACACCGGTGATGTCGCTCAAAAAGTTGCTGCGAAGAATTGGGGTTTCGATGGCGACCTGGGCCACAATTTCGTGAGCGCGCTCGAAGTCTTCGAGTGTTGGCGCTACGACTGGTGGCTGGTTGGGCATGGTTCCTCGCTAAGTTCTTATGCTTGTATGAGTTTAGTTTGCGAAGGGGCTCAGATGACCGTTCGGCTCAGCATCGCCGAAGCGCGGGCGCTCACCTTGCACACGCAGGGGCTCACTGGCCGCCCACTTTCTGGCGTTCGCGAAGCCATCGATCACCTCGGGCTGCTGCAAATCGACTCGGTCAACGTGTTCGAGCGCGCTCACCACATGCCGCTCTTCTCGCGCTTGGGCGCCCACGACAAGCACGAACTCGAGCGCCTAACCGAGGGTTTCAACCCGCCAGTCATCGAGTACTGGGCCCACGAGGCAACCTTCATTCGAAGCCAGGATTTTGGGCTCTTTCGCTGGCGGATGCGGGACTTCGAGAACTATCACCTGACCAAGAGCGCCGAGTGGCGGGCCGCCAACCTAGACCTGCTCGATTGGCTGATTGCAGAGATGCGCGATCGCGGTCCGTTGACCGTCTCGGATTTCGAGCACGAGCAAAAGTCGCAGCGACGCGGCAACTGGTGGGGCTGGAGCGACGTAAAGATTGGTCTGTGGCACTTGTTTTCTGAGGGACGAGTCGCCTCGGCCGGTCGACAGAAATTCACTCGTCGGTACGCGTTGCTAGACCAGGTGCTGCCAGCCGAGGTCTACGAGGCCGAGGTGCCCGAGCTAGAGGCGAGGCAAGAGCTACTGCGCCGGGCGGCCGGGGTGCTGGGCGTCGGCACCGTCAAAGACCTCGCCGACTATTACCGCTTCAACCACGTGAAGACGAAGGGTTGGGTTGCCGCACTGGTGGCCAGCGGCTTCTTGGCCGAGGTCGAGGTCGGGGGGTGGCGCGATAAGGCGTACGTGCCGAGCTCATTGCTTGTCGATGACGCCTGGGCTAACGCCCCGACTCCCGACGCCACTACCCTGCTGAGCCCGTTCGACCCGCTGGTCTGGCACCGTGAACGCAACGAGCGACTCTTTGACTTTCACTATCGAATCGAGATATACACGCCCGAGCCGAAACGCGTCTATGGCTACTACACCTTGCCTGTGCTCTGGCGCGGCCGAGTTGTCGGCCGGGTCGACCTCAAGAGCGATAGACAGGCTGGCGTGTTGCGCGTGCAGTCGGCATGGCACGAGGATGGCGCCTCCGGCCCTGGCGCCACGAGCGTTGGCGCGGCATCGGGCCGCGCGGGCAAGGTTGACGTTGGCGGCCAGAGCCTGAGCGCCAGCGAAGTGGTTGAGCTCGCCCACGACCTAGCGGTCAACCTGCGCGCGGCCGCCGCCTGGCAGGGCCTGGGCGAGATTTGGGTAGCAAAAAAGGGCAACCTTTCGGCTGCCCTTTCTGCTGCTCTGAAGCACTGATCTAGAACGAACGCCCAATCTCGCGAAGGCGCTCGATGCGCTTTGCGAGTGGCGGGTGGGTGCTGAACAGGCGCTCGGCAACCGATGGCTTGATAGGGTCGCTAATCCACATGTGTGCGGTCGCGCTGCTTTTGACCCGCATGGGCCGGCCGTAAGCCTGCAGTTTCTCAAGTGCCTTGGCTAGACCCTCCGGATAACGAGTGGTTTCGGCGCCGGATGCATCTGCCAGGTATTCGCGCTGGCGAGACACAGCAGCGCTCACCAGAGGCCCGATGAGCCAAGCCAAAATGCCAGCTACCAAGCCAACTACAAGCAGGATTAGCCCTGCCCCTTCGCTGTCTTTGTTTCGACTGCCGCCAGTGAACCACATCATGCGAAGCGCTATGTCTGCGATCATGCCGATTGCACTAACCAAACCGAAGACGATGGTCGAAACCAAGATGTCGTAGTTCTTGACGTGACTCATCTCGTGGGCCATAACTCCTTGCAGTTCGTCGTCATCCATGATGTCGAGCAGACCAGTAGTGGCGGCTACTCTTGCATTCTTGGGGTTTCGGCCGGTTGCGAAGGCATTTGGGGCTGGGTCGTTCACGATGTAGACGCGCGGCATCGGCAGGCCGTCTTGAATGGCGAGGTTTTCGACGACGTTCCAGAGGCGCGGATTGTCGGCCTTTTGAATCTCCTTGGCGCCAGACATCATCACGGCGAGAGCGCCGGCGATCCAGTACTGGAACAGCGCGTACCCACCTGCGAATAGAACGATGGCGAGTGCGCTGGAACCATTGCCCGAAGCGTAACCCCACCAGGTTGCTAGACCGGTAAGCAGAGCTACGAAACCGAGAATGATGAAAACGGTGTTGCGCTTGTTAGTGGCGATGGCGCGATACATGCTTAGAACTTCACCTGCGGTGGCTCTTGAATCGCGGCGATGTCTGCGACCTCAAAGAACTCGCGCTCTTTGAATCCGAGCCCCCGCACAAACAGGGTGTTCGGAAACTGCTTGATCTTGATGTTTAGCTCTTGCACGCCCGCGTTGTAGAAACGGCGAGCCGCCATTACCTTGTCTTCGGTGCTGGTGAGCTCAGACTGCAGGGCCAAGAAGTTCTGGTTTGCCTGCAGGGTTGGGTATGCCTCAGCAACTGCAAACAGTGACTTCATGGTCGCCTGCAGGTCGCCTTCAGCTTTTGCGGCGGCCTTTGGGCTGCTCAGAGCAGCGCCGGAAACGGTGGCGGCACGTGCAGCGGTGACGTTTTCGAAGACCTGCTTTTCGTGGGTGGCGTATCCCTTGACGGTCTCAATGAGGTTAGGAATCAGGTCGGCTCGACGCTTGAGCTGAACCGTGATGTCGCTCCAGGCTTCGTTTACGCGCTCGTTCAAACGAACCAACGAGTTGTAGGTAGCCCAGACGATTAGAAAACCGATCACTGCAAGGCCAACGATGACCCAAAGTGTCATGTCCATAGCGATTACTCCTCGGATGCCGGCGACGCCCACTTGGCGTCTGCCCACCCGCCGTGGCGGGTCATCCTTGGTTAATGCTAAGGCTCACTCAGACAGTTTGATTGGCAACTTCAGGCAAGCCACAGACAGCCCTGAGCGAACGCTTGAACCATGGTGCCCCCTGTGGGACTCGAACCCACACTGTAGCGATTTTAAGTCGCCTGCCTCTGCCATTGGGCTAAGGGGGCCTAAGAGAAAAGCGCCTGAGTCAAACTCGACCCAGGCGCTTCTCAAAGGCTAAAAGTTAGGCCTTAGGACGCGATGCCCAGGTCTCGAACGATAAGCGCGGGTTCTTGGTTGCCGATATGGCAACGATGTCGCGACGCAGGGCCCAGTTCCAGAACCAGCCTGCGAAGACGCGAATCTTGCGCTCCCACATTGGGATGGCGAGACCGTGGTATCCGCGGTGCATGAACCAAGCGAGGAGGCCCTTAACCGCGAGCTTCTTCCACTGGTAGACGCCGTGGCCGATGCCGAGGCCGGCAACCGCGCCAAGAGGCTTGTGGAAGTAGTCGGCAGGGGCATCGCCGCGCAGCGTCGCAACGAGGTTTTTGGCGAGCAGCTTGCCCTCGCGAACGGCGTGCTGGGCGTTTGGCACGCAGAAGCCACCGACGCCGAAACCGCTGAGGTCTGGAACTGCCGAAACGTCACCGGCGGTCCAGGCGTCTGCGACGACATCCTCGCCGTTGACGACCTGAAGGGTTGCCTTGGCCGTGATGCGGCCGCGGTCATCCAGCGGAAGGTCGGTGTTGCGAACGAATGGGTTGGCCATGACGCCGGCGGTCCAGACGATGGTGTCAGACTCGAAGCTTTCACCGCTAGAGAGCTGGATCTTGCCGCCCTCTGCCGACTGCAGCTGAGTATTCAGGTGGATCTTGGCGCCGCGGCGGTCGAGGTTCTGAATGACCCACTCGCTGGTTGGCAGCGAAACCTCAGGCATGATGCGACCCATGGCCTCGATGAGGTGGAAGCGGGTGTCATCGAAAGTGAGCTGTGGGTAGTAGCGAAGCAGGTACGAGGCGAGCGAGCGCATCTCGGCGAAAACCTCGATGCCGGCAAAGCCACCACCGACGACAACGAAGGTGAGCAGGCGGTCGCGCTCTGGGCCTGCAGGCAGGTTGGCGGCGCGGTCGAAGTTGTCGAGGATGCGGTTGCGGATCTCGATGGCCTCTTCGATGGTCTTGAGACCGATGGCCTCATCTGCGACACCAGGAATCGGGAAAGTACGCGAAACGGCACCGGCGGTGACGACGATCTGGTCGTACTTGAACTGGTACGGCTTGCCATCGGTTGGGGTAATGGTCGCGGTCTTGTTTGCGTGGTCGATCTTGGTGACCTTGGCGATGACCACGTTAGTGCGCTTGAGGTGGCGACGAAGCGAGACCACAGCGTGGCGAGCCTCAATTGAACCGGCGACAACCTCAGGGAGGAACGGCTGGTAGGTCATGTAGGGCAGCGGGTCAACGATGGTGACCTCGGCCTCATTCTTGAGCAGGTAGTTCTCAAGCTTCTTAGCGGTGTAGAAACCGGCGTAGCCGCCTCCGACAACAAGAATTTTGGGCGTAGGGGCAAGAGTGTTTTGTTCGGCCATGACTCTAGTTTACTTCCTCAGGGATTGGGGTTTGATGCGTTCTGGTGCGGTTTCTGGGCTCAATAGTCGCTGCTGCAGGCACAAACTTGAGGCGACCAATCTGCAAGCGCGAGGGCGATGTCGCCGATCGGATTTACGCCGGGGCCGGCGGCGAGGGAGTGCGCGGCAAGGGCGTGCAGGCACTTGACGCGAGTCGGCATTCCGCCGGCTGAAATTCCGGCGATTTCGGCGACCTCGCCGAGCCTTGCGCGCTCGGCAAGGTAGGCCTCATGCGCGGCTTGATAAGAGGCAGCCAGCTCGGGCTCGACGGCCAGTCGGCCCTGAAGTTCGACCATGAGCTGGCCTGCTTCTAGCCGCGACATCGAGGCCGTTGCGGCGCGATGCGTCAGGTAAAACATAGTAGGAAAAGGCGTGCCGTCGTCGAGCCGAGGCTCGGTCTGAACTACAACCGGGTTTCCGCATACGCAGCGCGAGGCGATGCCGACGACGTTTCGCATTGGCCGACCTAGCTGACGCGCCATCTCGGCAAGGTCCGCCTCGGACGCTGGGGTCAGTGGCATCGACTAGCTCTTCTTGGCAACGGGCTCGTCGGTGCCCGACCGAATCACAGACTCGAGAAGGTTGTTCATCCAGTTGTTCTTGGTGGTGTGGATGTCTTTGCTCACCTCAGCCATGTGTGTGCGCTTGGTGATCTGCGAGCCAACGGTGCCACTCACGTCAGACTGGTTCACGCCGTTCGCATCCATGACAAGGTATGAAACTTCGCCTGGCATCACGTAATAGAGGCGGTTGCGGGCCTGCGCGCGCACATAGACGGGGTCTTCCCAACGCTTGCGCTCGGTCTGCATGTTGAGCGCCGCCTGCTTGGCCGCGTCGACCTGGGCCTGAACGTCGGCGATCTGCTGGCGCTGCTGGTAGAGCATTTGAACCTGTGGCGCGAGCGTGAAGATACCGAAAACGATGATTACCAGCAGCGTCACGAGGTAGCCATTGCGCCCGATGCTACTGAGCAGCGAGTCGCGTTCTTCTGAACGCAACTTGTTGCGAGTAGCTTGCTCGGGTCGCTTGGCCATTCTCGTTGGGCCTAGCGTCTAGGCCTTGAAGCGAGGAAAAGCGCTGGTGCCGGCGTAAACAGCGGCGTCCGACAGCTCCTCTTCGATGCGAAGCAACTGGTTGTACTTGGCGACGCGCTCAGATCGGGCAGGAGCACCGGTCTTGATCTGGCCAGCGTTGGTGGCAACCGCGAGGTCGGCGATGAAGGTGTCCTCGGTCTCGCCCGAGCGGTGCGAGATGATGGCCTTCATGCCCGAGCGCTGAGCCAGCGAAACGGCATCCAGGGTCTCGGTCAGGGTTCCGATCTGGTTGACCTTAACCAGGATGGCGTTGCCGGCCTTGAGGTCGATGCCCTTCTGTAGGCGGGATGGGTTGGTCACGTAGAGGTCGTCGCCGACGAGCTGAACCTTGTCGCCCAGGTCTGCGGTGATCTTGGTCCAACCGGCCCAGTCATCCTCGGCCAGCGGGTCTTCGATCGAAACGAGCGGGTAGCGAGCTACGAGGTCTGCGTAGTAGGCGATCATTTCGTCGCTGCTGCGCTCTTTGCCCTCAAAGGTGTACTTGCCGGTTGCCTCGTCGTAGAACTCGGTCGAGGCGACGTCGAGAGCGAGGGCGATCTGCGAGCCAAGCTTGTAGCCGGCCTTCGCGATTGCCTCGCTGATGAGGTCGAGTGCGGCTGCGTTGGTTGGCAGCTCAGGTGCGAAACCACCCTCGTCGCCGAGGCCCGTCGAGAGACCCTTGGCGTGCAGTTCGGCCTTGAGTGCGTGGTAGATCTCGACGCCCCAGCGCAGTGCCTCGCTGAAGCTCTCGGCGCCGTGAGGCACGATCATGAATTCCTGGATGTCGACACCGGTGTCAGCGTGCGCGCCACCGTTGATGATGTTCATCAGTGGAACAGGCAGAACGTATGCGTTTGGGCCACCGAGGTAGCGGAACAGCTGCTGGCCGGTGGCTTCTGCGGCTGCGCGAGCGTTTGCGAGCGAGACACCGAGGATGGCGTTTGCGCCAAGGTTCGACTTGTTGGCGGTGCCATCGAGCTCGATGAGGGCCGCGTCGACGAGGCGCTGGTCAAGTGCGTCAAATCCGATAACGCCGGCCTCAGGGTCGTCGACCTGACCGAGCACTGCTGCGACGGCGTTCTTGACGCCCTTGCCTAGGTAGCGGCCCTTGTCGCCATCGCGGCTCTCGTGGGCCTCGAAGGCGCCGGTCGATGCACCAGACGGAACAGCGGCGCGGCCAACCGAACCGTCTTCGAGCAGAACTTCAACCTCGACGGTTGGGTTGCCTCGGGAGTCAAGAATTTCGCGAGCGCCTACGGCTTCGATAATCGACAAGGGGTCTCCTTAGTTATTTGGTGATTTGCGCCAAGATAGGCGATTTTGGGCGAGTTTTTTAGCCCACAAAAACGACGATGTATTCGTCCTCTAGTTTAGCGAAGCACCGATGGCGCGGATGTTTAGGCTCTCGAAAGTCACCGATTCTTCGCTGACCGTCGCAAAGTGCACGAAGCCGTTTTCGGCGAGGCTATCGAGCAGGTTGTTGAGCTTTTTGGGGCGGTTCTCGAAGCGCACCGAGTATCCGTGTTCGTGCAGTTCGGCCTGGCGGGCGATTGCGTTGGCCAGCGTGGCCGGCGAGTCGTTCTCGAGCACCAAGACCAGCAGGTTCGGCGCACCGAAGAGACCCAGGTCACCCACGAGGTCGATGACGCGCTCGAAGCCGATCGAGATACCGACCGCGGGCACATCCTGGCCGAGCCAACGCCCGACCATTCCGTCATAGCGACCGCCGCCACCAATCGAAGAGCCAGATGCCGGGTGCTCGATCTCAAAGATCGGGCCCGTGTAGTAGCCCATGCCGCGCACCAGGGTTGCGTCGAAACGCAGGCGGCCGGCGAAGCGCGACTCAACTGCCGCGAAGATTGGTGCAAGAATCGCGGGCACATCGCCCGATGTCGCAGCGCCGCTCGCCAGCCAGGCCGAAACCTTTGCGCCAACGACGTCGCCGAAGCGCTCGGTCATTTCGCGCGTCACGCCATCCGAGGCGATTTTGTCTAGTTTGTCGATGATGATCATGGCCGACGAGCGATCTGCCTCGGCAACGCCGAAAGAGTCGAGAAGCTCAGCGAGCAGCTGTCGGTGATTAACGCGGATGACCGCATCGTCGAGACCGAGCGTGGTCAAAGCGTCTAGCGAAGAGACGAGGAGGTCGATCTCGGCGAGGGCCGACGAGTCGCCGATGATGTCGATGTCGCACTGCACGAATTGGCGGTAGCGACCCTTTTGCGGGCGCTCGGCACGCCAAACCGGCCCGGCCTGAATCGCCTTAAAGACGGCAGGCAGCTTGGCGCGGTTGGTCGCGTAGTAGCGAGTAAGCGGCACGGTTAGGTCGAAGCGCAGGCCGAGGTCGGCGAGTTCGTTCACGTCTGCTCCCCCGGCAACTGCCTCGAGGGCCGCATCCAGTTCGGCACCGCGCTTCATCACGCGATAAGCGAGCTTCTCGTTGTCGCCGCCTTGGCCAGAGGTCAGTCGGGCGAGATCTTCGAGGGCCGGCGTTTCAATTTCTTGGTATCCGTGGGCCATGTAGGTGCCTCGGATAGCCCCGAGAACCTGGTCGCGCTTGCGCTTTTCGAGAGGCAAAAAGTCGCGCATACCGCGAGGAGGAAACACGTCTTGGGCCATTGGTCAATTGTGGCACACGCGCCCAATAACCTTGGCTCAGGAGACCCATGAATCAGATACACGTCGTAGCCGCGATTTTCGTTCGCGATGGAAAGATCATGGCCGCTCGACGAGCCGCGCACAAGGCGGCCGCGGGCTTGTGGGAGTTTCCGGGTGGCAAGGTCGAGATCGGCGAAGATGCCCGCGCCGCGCTGGCCCGAGAAATCGAAGAAGAACTCGGCGTCGCCATCGAGGTCGGCGAACTCGTGGATGACAGCGTCACCGCTGTGGGCGAGACCGAAATCAGACTGGCCTGCTACCTGGTCTCAGCGGCGAACGAGTGGCCGACCACCAGCAGCGATCACGACGCGATCGAGTGGTTGAGCTTCGAGAACATCGGCGACGTGCAATGGGCAGCGCCCGACCTACCAGCGGTAGCCAAACTTCGAGCGAACTGGCCGCAAGGCTGAGCGCCGACTAGAGCGCGCAGACCTCGCCGTCGTGAGGGGCATGGCTGCGCCAGCCGAGCTGCTGCTTGATGCGACCGCTGAGCACATCGGCTGCGCCGGCCTCGCCGTGAACGACGAAGACCTGGCCAGGAGCCTCGGATGCCGAGCCAAGCCAAGCTAGCAGCTCATCGGAGTCTGCATGCACGGAAAAAGAAGGAATCTGCTCGATGCGAGCGCGAACCGGCACCTCCTCGCCGTGCATCTTCACGAACTCCACGCCGTCAACTAGAGAGCGCCCGCGCGTGCCGATGGCCTGGT
>CANGNR010000022.1 GCA_947455385.1 Microbacteriaceae bacterium | reverse complement strand
GTGGCTGCCTCGGCTAGCGGAGTCGGGCGAGGCCTGGCTTGTGGTGCAAAAGAACCTCGGCGCCGATTCGCTGCTTCGCTGGATGCAGGCCGAGCTGCCTCAGGACTTGGTTAGCGACCGGGTGGATTCGTCGAAGACCTTCAGGGTGCTTCGGGTGCGCAACCGGGCCTAGAGCTCGAAGACGCCATCGTAGACGAGGTTTGCCGCGCCGCTCAGGCCAACGTGCTCGCCCTCTTCTGTCGCAAACATTCGAACACCTAGGGTGCCGCCCGGCACGGATACCTGCCACTGGTTGGGCGCATCCTTGCCGATCAGGCTGCGTGTTGCGAGGGCGGCCGCGCAAATACCAGTGCCGCAACTCAGCGTCTCGCCGACACCGCGCTCGTGCACTCGCATCGCGATGCTTGCCACACCGTTTTTGATCATTGGATCAGCAGGCACCACGAACTCGACGTTGGCGCCGTCGGCCGGCTGGGGGTCTAGTTTTGGTGCCTCTGAGAGGTCTAGGTTGCCGAGTTCATCCGAGTCTGCGAGCACCACGACCAGGTGCGGGTTGCCGACGTTGATGCCGATGCCCGGGCGCGCCACGTCGAGCTTGTGGGCGTGAACGAGGGTCTCGTCTGGCTCGAGACGCCAGCGACCCATGTCGACCGCGAATCCGCTCATGTTGCGTTGCACGTCTTTTACACCAGCTCGGGTTGCGACCGCCAGGGTCTCGCCGTCGCCGAGGCTGACGTGACCCTTTTCGGTCAGGTACCGCGAGAACACTCGTACTCCGTTGCCGCACATCTCGGCGATCGAGCCGTCTGCGTTGTAGTAGTCCATGAACCACTCGGCCTCTGGTGCTTCTTCGAGCACGGCGCGACCCGCGGGCAACGACTCGCTGCGGATGACTCGAATGACGCCGTCTGCACCGATGCCAAAGTGGCGGTCGGTTAGGGCCTGAATCTGCTTGGTGGTTAGCTCGTTTTCACCGCGCGGGTCGAAATAGAGCACGAAGTCATTGCCTGTGCCCTCACCCTTGGTGAACTCGAGTTTTGCCATGCATCAAGCCTAGAACTTATCGAGGTAATCGAACACCAGGGCCCTTGCCTGCTGGCTCAGGTCTGGCTGCTGGTAATCGAGCCAGTTGATGCGATCGTCGCGCCTAAACCAAGACATCTGGCGGCGGGCGTAACGCGAGGTGAGCTGGGCGGTGGTGGCGATGGCTTCATCCTGGCTAATGGTGCCGTCGAGCTGGGCTAGGGCTTGGGCGTAGCCGATGGCGCGACTTGCCGTCTTGCCGTGCCGAATGCCGGCTGGAATCAATGACTCTACCTCGGCAACCAGGCCCTGCTGCCACATCGTTTCGACTCGCTGGTTGAGTCGCTGCACGAGGTGCGCGCGCTCGGAGTTGAGGCCGATTTCGAGCACCGGCTGCCACGACTCTGGCTCTTCGGGCAGGGCGGCGGCGAATGGCTTGCCTGTCAGGCGCACGATTTCTAGCGCGCGCACCACTCGACGTGGATTCAGCGGGTCAACACGACTTGCGGCACTCGGGTCGAGAGCCGCGAGGTCGGCGTGCAGCGCGACTGATCCTCGGGCCTCCAGGTCGGCCTCGAGCTCGGCCCTGAGTTCGTCATCGTGACCGGGAAACTCAAAGGTGTTGAGCACCGACGCCACATAGAGCATCGAGCCGCCGCACAAAATCGGAACCACTCCCCTGGCCTGCAGGTCTTCGATGAGCGGGCGGGCGATGCGCTGGTACTCCGCCGCGGTCGATTCATCCGTGATTTCTAAGATGTCGATCAGGTGGTGCGGCACGCCTTCGCGTTCGGCCTCGTCGAGCTTGGCCGTGCCGATGTTCATGCCTCGATAAAACTGCATCGAGTCGCAGTTGATGATTTCGGCTTGGATGCCCTGACCTGCCAGCTCGTGGGCGATACCGATAGCGATATTGGATTTTCCGGTGCCGGTAGGTCCAACCACCGCTAGCAGGTGAGTCATTTTGCGCTGCGGATGGCGGGGAGGCCGAGGTTGACTCCCGCTGCGCCGCCCGGCGTGCTAGTGGCGCCGATCGCAGGCACCCCGCACGACTCAGCTTGCGCGCGGTCCCAGGCGTCGCCCGCGATGGTGCGGCGAACCCGGTAGCCGCCGGGCTCTGAGGTGGCGTCGGCAAGCAGGTGATAAGGCGCGGCACCGGTCACATTGACGGTGACGACGTCGCCTGGGCGAGGAATCTCTACCCCCGCAGGTAGCTCAAAGTGCACGAGACGGTTGTCGCGGGCACGGCCCGACATGCGGTCGGTGGCGGCATCCTTGCGACCCTCGTTGGTGGCAACGAGAAGCTCGACGGTCTTGCCGATCTGGCCCTGATTCTCGCGCCAGGCGATCTCGTTGACCTTAGCGAGCAGGCGCTCGTAGCGCTCTTGCACGACCTCTTTGGGCAGCTGGTCTGGCAGCTCGGCCGCAGGGGTGCCTGGACGCTTGGAGTACTGGAAGGTGAAGGATGCCGCGAACCTCGACTCTTCGGCGACCCGCATCGTCTCGAGGAAGTCTTCTTCTGTCTCGCCTGGGAACCCGACGATGATGTCGGTGGTGATTGCGGCGTCTGGCATGACAGCGCGAACCCGGTCAAGAATGCCAAGGTACTTTTCACTGCGATACGAACGGCGCATCTCCTTGAGAATGCGGTCGCTGCCAGACTGCAGCGGCATGTGCAGTGATGGCATCACGTTGTGAGTCTCTGCCATTGCCGCGATGACGTCGTCGGTGAACGCGGCCGGGTGAGGGCTGGTGAACCGAACGCGTTCTAAGCCCTTGATCTCACCGCAGGCTCGCAATAGCTTTGCGAATGCGCCTTTGTCGCCGAACTCGACGCCGTAGGTGTTGACGTTTTGGCCCAGCAGTGTGACCTCGATTACGCCATCGGCAACGAGTGCCTCGATTTCGGCAAGGATCTCGCCCGGTCGGCGGTCTTTCTCTTTGCCGCGAAGGCTCGGCACTATACAGAAGGTGCAGGTGTTGTTGCAACCAACCGAGATCGACACCCAACCTGCGTAGGTCGAGTCGCGCTTGGTTGGCAAGTTGCTCGGAAAAGTCTCGAGCGATTCGAGAATCTCTACCTGAGCGTCGGCGTTGTGTCGCGCGCGCTCCAGAAGTGCTGGCAGCGAGCCAATGTTGTGGGTGCCAAAGACGACGTCGACCCATGGCGCCTTGGCGACGATAGTTTCGCGGTCCTTTTGAGCCAGGCAGCCACCTACGGCAATCTGAAAGTTTGGGTCTGCCTCTTTGCGTGGAACCAGCTGGCCGAGGTTGCCATAGAGGCGGTTATCGGCGTTCTCGCGCACGGCACAGGTGTTGAAGACAATCAGGTTCGCTTCGCCAGCGACACCCTCGACGTAGCCGGCTGCTTCGAGCAGACCAGTGATGCGCTCGGAGTCGTGCACGTTCATCTGGCAGCCGAAGGTCTTGACCTCGTAGGTGCGCGGTTGGGTGATTGTCATTAGGAGTCTAATTTTAGGGCTTCGGCCTCTGCGACCTTAATCGAGGCAAAGACAACCCCGGATGCGTAGCCCTTGCGGCTCAAGAACCCGACGAGTCGCCGCCGCACCACCTCGGGTGGCAGGCCGCCCAACTGCCGGAGGCGCTTGATTGCCAACTCGGTGGCGGCCTGCATCTCGGCCTCGGCGTCTATCGGCTCGAGCACGCGCTCGATGATCTCGGCAGCCACACCTTTTTGCGCGAGCTCGCGCCGAATCGCCGACCTGCTCACCTTTTTGATCGAGCGACGGGCGGCGACGATGGTCTCGGCAAACGCAAGATCATCGATAAGCCCAACCTCGATGAAGCGTTGAATGATCGGCTCAAAAACCTCTTCGGGAATCTCGCGCTTGACCATGACCTCGCGAAGTTGATGCGCCGACTTGGCCGCTCTGGCCAACTGATGAAGCAAAACGTTGCGAGCGCGCTGCTCAAGGCGCTCGGGAGACATGGTTCGCTCGCGCTTTTCGCCGGACCCTCGCGACCGTTTGGCGCGATAAGGCCTAGAGGGCGAAAAGTCCGAGGATGCTTCCTCGGGCTCGCCGCCCTCTAGGTAAAACTCTTGGCTAATCTTTAGCCTGCGTTCGCTGCCTTAGGCGGCAACTCTGCCTTGACCGGAGCAGCTTCTGCCTCGACCGGCAGGTCGGCAACGGCTCGAGGAACCCCGATGCCGAGCTTGGTCTTGATCTTCTTTTCGATCTCGTCGGCCATCTTTGGGTTCGCGAGCAGGTACGAACGAGCGTTCTCTTTGCCCTGACCAAGTTGTTCGCCCTCGTAGGTGTACCAGGCGCCAGACTTCTTGACGATGTCTTGCTCGACACCGAAGTCGATCAGGCCACCCTCACGAGAGATTCCCACGCCGTAGAGGATGTCGAACTCAGCCTGCTTGAATGGCGCAGCCATCTTGTTCTTGACCACCTTGACCCTGGTGCGGTTTCCGACTGCGTCGGTGCCGTCTTTGAGGGTCTCGATGCGGCGGATGTCTAGACGCACCGATGCGTAGAACTTCAGAGCCTTTCCACCTGCGGTGGTCTCTGGGCTGCCGAAGAACACACCGATCTTCTCGCGAAGCTGGTTGATGAAGATCATGGTGGTGCCGGTGTTGTTGAGCGCACCGGTCAGCTTGCGAAGCGCCTGCGACATCAGTCGAGCCTGAAGACCGACGTGCGAGTCACCCATCTCGCCTTCGATTTCGGCCTTAGGCACCAGGGCGGCAACCGAGTCGATGATGATGATATCGATCGAGCCCGAACGAATCAGCATGTCGGCAATCTCGAGAGCCTGCTCACCGGTGTCTGGCTGCGAGACCAGTAGTGCGTCGGTGTCGACGCCGAGCTTCTTTGCGTACTCTGGGTCGAGCGCGTGCTCGGCATCGATGAATGCAGCGTAGCCACCGTTCTTCTGCACGTTTGCGATGGCGTGTAGCGCCAGGGTGGTCTTTCCGGAGGACTCGGGGCCGTAGATCTCGACGATGCGGCCCTTTGGCAGACCGCCGATGCCAAGCGCGACATCTAGCGCGATTGAGCTGGTCGAAATGGCCTCGATAGGCGCACGCTCGTCGCTGCCGAGGCGCATGATGGTGCCCTTGCCGAATTGGCGGTCGATCTGCGCGAGAGCGGTTTCTAGGGCCTTGTCGCGTTCAGCTGGTGATGGCATTGGATCCTCTTTCTAACCGGCGCCTTGCGCCTTCGCTAACTATTCTGTGGTTCACAGTAGGCAACGCTTGGGACATTTTTATTTCTGCGTTTGAATCTGTTGAGAATCCAACCGACCCTGTGAATAGATTAGCGGTTTTCGAACAAGTTTTCGATAGCTACTATTCGGCGTGTTGTTTTTTCGAAGATTTGTTCTTACCGTGCCAGCGCGATTTGGGCACATCCTGGGACTTACAGATTGCGACCCAGACCTCTCGCACATCCTCGCCATCGGCGATGGCGCGATTTGGAGTTCGGTCGCCAAACTCGACCAGGGCGAGATCACGAAGGAGCACCTGGCCGTACTCTACCCCGAATTCATCGGCGACGAGTTCATGAAAATGGCTGATGCGCATGAGTCCACGATAGGCGAAAAAAGAATCCCCCGGCGGGTTAGCGCAGAGGGATTCGAATGTTGGTGACTACCGAGTTGGCGTCAGTGAGCTGTAGCCCACGACTAGTTCGGCAGGGACAGTGTCGGGAACGTTGACGCTCTCGAGCACGGCCATGCGGTCTGCGACTTCGCGCATGATGACCGAGATTGGCACTCCGAGTGCATCGGCCACCGATGCGAGGATCTCAGACGATGCCTCTTTTTGGCCACGCTCAATTTCGCTCAGATAGCCCAGTGCAACGCTTGCGCGCGATGCCACCTGACGAAGAGTGCGACCGTTCTGAAGACGGAAGTCCCGCAGCACGTCACCGATTTCTTGACGAACCAAAACCATAGAGGCCTCCTTTCTTTGCCGATCAACTCCGACCGGCACCGCACCGGCGAACCGGAGCGTTGTAGATAACTTACCCGCTACTACCGACAAAGATTAGCCAAGATTACTGAAAGTTGCCTGCGAGTTGCTCGATGAGCCCATCGATGGACGCCTTCACGCTCGCCTGCCTAATCGCTGCGCGGTCACCTTCGAATAACTCGGCGAGCACCGATTCGCTTCCCAACATTGAGATTCCGATATAGACCGTGCCCACGGGCTTGCCATCCTGGGATCCTGGCCCAGCCACACCCGTGGTCGACAGCCCAACCACGACGTCTTCGCTCAGACCACACTTGGCGGCTAACTTGGCCCTGACTCCCCCGGCCATCTGCGCCGCCACCTCGGGGTCAACCGCGCCCTGCTGTTCGAGCAGGCTCCTTGAGACCCCGAGCAGCTCGTGTTTTAGCGCGGTGTTGTAGGCGACGATTCCGCCAAGCAAAACCTCGGATGCGCCCGGCACCGCAACAAACTTAGACGTCAGAGCTCCGCCGGTTAGCGACTCGGCGATCGCGAGCTTAAGGCCGCGTTCACGCAGGGCGTCGAGAATCGCGGCGGCGCTCACTATTCGGCCTTCGGCTTTTCGCGCAGGCCGGCCAAGAAGTATTGAACGCCGGTCAACACGGTGAGCGCGACGGTGAGCGCGAGCAGGCCCGCCTGAATCTTGAGAACGATGTCGCTCGAGAACTGAGAAAGCGGCGAGACGAATAGGCCGATAGTGATCGACTGCAGGATGGTCTTGAACTTGCCTCCCGCGGATGCGGCGATGATTCGGTGGCGAACGACGGTCAGGCGATAGACCGTGACGGCTAACTCTCGAACCGCGATAACTACGGTGACCCACCACTCGATCTGACCCAGCGCCGATAGGGCTGCCAAAGAACCCAGGATGAGCACCTTGTCAGCGATCGGATCGAGAATCTTGCCGAGGTTGGTTACCAGATTGCGTCGCCTGGCCAGGGCGCCATCGAGGCCATCCGTGGCTGCGATAACGATGAAGAGTGCTAGCGAGAGCCAGCGCTCGGGGGCAACCCAGCCGGGCGTCGACATGAGCTGCCAGATTAAAACCGGCACCAGAACGATTCGAAGCACCGTGATTGCGTTGGCCAGGTTGAGTCGGCTCGGCTTGGTTGACATTCTTACTCTCTTCCGGTCAATGACCAGGCGTCTTCTGAGCCATCGTCGTCATCGTCGTCGCTGGCGCGAGCGACAAAGTCGGCCGGGTCGCCGGCGGCAAAGGCTGTGTTGTCGATCTCGTCGGCGGCCTCGACCACGGCGCGCGATGGAGTGGCACCTGGTTCGCCGCGAAGCTGGGCTAGCACGGTTGGCAGATCTTCTGGGCGAACCAGCACGTCGCGCGCCTTCGCTCCCTCAGACGGGCCGACGATTTGGCGGGACTCGAGCAGGTCCATGAGGCGACCGGCCTTGGCAAAACCGACTCGGAGTTTGCGCTGCAGCATCGAGGTCGAACCAAACTGCGAGTTAATGATCAACTCGGCGGCCTGAAGCAGTACCTCGAGGTCGTCTCCGATGTCTGCGTCAATCTGCTTGGCTGCCTGAGACTCGGCCACGTCGGCGCGGTACTCGGGCTGCATCTGCTGCTTGACGTGATCGACAATCTTGTGCAGTTCGGATTCGGCGAGCCAGGCGCCCTGAACGCGCAGCGGCTTGTTGGTGCCCATGGGCGAGAACAGGGCGTCGCCCTGACCGATGAGTTTTTCGGCACCCGGCTGGTCGAGAATCACTCGAGAGTCGGTGACCGATGAGACAGAGAACGCCATGCGGCTCGGCACGTTGGCCTTGATCAGCCCTGTAACGACATCCACGGATGGACGCTGCGTGGCGAGAACCAGGTGGATGCCGGCGGCACGAGCCAGCTGGGTGATGCGAACAATCGAGTCTTCGACGTCGCGCGGCGCGACGATCATGAGGTCGGCAAGCTCGTCGACGACCACCAGCAGGTATGGGTATGGCTGCAGCACGCGCTTGCTGTTCTCGGGCACCTGAACCTGGCCGGCAACCACGGCGCGGTTGAAGTCATCCACATGCTTGAAGCCGAACGACGCGAGGTCGTCGTAGCGCATGTCCATCTCTTTGACGACCCAGGCCAGCGCCTCTGCGGCCTTCTTGGGGTTGGTGATGATCGGCGTGATCAGGTGCGGCACGCCTTGATAGGCGGCGAGTTCGACGCGCTTGGGGTCGATCAAGACGAGGCGCACCTCGGCAGGCTTGGCGCGCATCAAAATCGAGGTAATCATCGAGTTGATGAACGAGGATTTTCCGGCACCGGTTGCACCGGCCACCAAGAGGTGCGGCATCTTGGCCAGGTTGGCCACAACGTAGCCACCTTCGACGTCTTTGCCGATGCCGATGGTCAGAGGATGTGCGCTCTGGGTGGCCACCGAGGATCGCAAGACGTCGCCGAGCGACACCGTCTCGCGGTCGACGTTTGGAATCTCGATGCCGATGAGCGACTTGCCAGGGATCGGCGACAGGATGCGAACCTCGTTGCTCGCGACCGCATACGAAATGTTGCTCGAGAGGCGCGTGACGGCCTCGACCTTGACGCCTGGTGCTAGCTCTACCTCGTAGCGCGTGACCGTCGGGCCGCGCGAGAAACCAACGACCGCGGCGTCGACGTCGAACTCCTTGAAGACGTTGGAGATGTTTTGCACCGTGGCGTCGTTGGCCGCGGTCTTGGCCTTGGGCGGGGTGCCCGGCGCAAGTAGGTTCAGGGTCGGCAGCACATAGGCGCGCTTGGGCTTTGGCGCAGGAGCCGACGCACCGTCAGCGCCGCCGGGCACGGCAGGCACGGGTCCGGTTGTCGCGGGCACGACGTTGACCGGTGCCGTTGCGTTGGGGTCAGCGCCCGCCGTCGCATCCACCGATGGCACCTCGTCGGTGACGGGGTTTTCGAAGAGCGTGTCTAGCGAGCTCGAGTCGAGCGAATCGGCGGAATCGACGATGGGCGTGTCATACGGCTCATCTTCTTCGCCATCGGACTTCTCGCGGCGCCACCACGGCACTTTGTGGCCGTCGAATGCGTCTGGAACGTCATCCTCGTCGTCTTCGTCTGGAGAGCTCTGAGCGCCCTCGCCGAAGAGGTACTGCCAAAGCTCGCTCAGGCGCTCGAAGATTCGTGTCGGCGCTGTCTTCGTCATGATGAGCAGCGAGCCAAACGAGAGCACGAATAGCACAGCGCCGGCACCCCAGATTGTGATCGTGTTCAAGAACGGCACCGAAATAAGCCAGCCGAACAAACCTCCCGCGGCAGCCAGACCAGGCACACCTGCTGCTGGGTCTGGATGGTTGCTGTTGATGTGAAAAAAGCCAGCGATGGTCGCCAAAAACAGCAGCAGCCCGATTCCGATGCGGCCGTTGTCGCGAGTGGTCGACGGGTGGCGCATGAGGTAGAGCGAAAACACCACGAACACCAGCGGCAGTGCGTTGGCAACCTGGCCAAAGAGCATGCCAAAGGTGAACTGTGTAAGCGTCACCGAGACCTGGTCGGCCGGCAAGAACCAGGTGAAGACTGCGCCGGCGATGCCGAGCAAGAACATGAAGAAAGGCAGGCCATCGCGTCTGTCTTCTTTGGCGATGCGCTCCGGGCTAAGCGCACGTGCAGCGCCGCCGACCGCGTGGGCAAAGAACAGGTAGAACTTGGCTAGTGCGCCGCCGAAGCCCGCATAGACGGGTTCGTTGCGTGTTGGCCGCGAGCGCTGATTAGAAGCGGTTCGGGCGCGCGAAGGCGAAGCCTTGGCCTTTGGGGCGGGCTTGCGAGATGAACTAGGTCTGCGGGTGGCCATACCGCTACAAAACTAACAACAACAGCCGACAACTGGCGTGAGGCTAGCCGCGAACCACTACGGGGATAATCATCGGACGACGACGGTGGGCCTTGTTGACCCAGGTGCCAATCGTGCGGCGGATGACCTGCTGCAGGGCGTATGTGTCGGTGACTCCCTCGCCCGCGGCCTCGGCGAGCGCCTTCGAAATAAGGGGCTTCACGTCGTCGAAGACGTGATCCTCTTCGGCGAAAGCGCGCGCACGAATCTCTGGCCCAACCTGCACGCGACCGCGCTCGTCGACAACGCAGAACACCGAGATGAAGCCTTCTTCGGCCAGCACTCGGCGATCCTTGAGATCATCCTCGGTGATCTTACCGACGGTCTTGCCATCTACGTAAAGCAGGCCGCATTCGACAGCGCCAACCACGTTGGCAACGCCGTTCTCGAGGTCGACGACCCAGCCATCCTCGGTGATTAGCACGCGCTCGGCCGGCACGCCGGTCTGCTCGGCCAGCTTGCCGTTGGCAATCAGGTGGCGATACTCGCCGTGCACCGGCATGACATTGCGCGGCTTGAGGATGTTGTAGCAGTAGAGCAACTCACCCGCCGCCGCGTGGCCAGAGACGTGCACCTTAGCGTTGCCCTTGTGCACCACGTTGGCGCCGAGTTTGGTCAGCAGGTCGATTACTCGGAACACCGCGTTCTCATTGCCCGGAATCAGAGAAGAAGCAAGGATGACGGTGTCGCCCTCGGCAATCTCGATGTTGTGCTCGAGGTGCGCCATGCGCGAGAGCACCGCCATCGGCTCGCCCTGCGAACCCGTCGACATGTAGACGATCTGGTCTTCTGGAATCGAGTCGGCGTTCTTTAGATCGATGAGCGCACCAGCGGGAACATTCAAGTACCCCATCTGAGTGGCAATCTCCATGTTTCGCACCATGCTGCGACCAACGAGTGCGACCTTTCGGCCGTTGGCGTAGGCGGCGTCGATGACCTGCTGCACTCGGTGAACGTGCGAAGAGAACGAGGCCACAATGACCTTGCCCTGCGAGCGCGAAATCACGTTTTCGATGACCGGGCCGATGTCCTTTTCGAGCGGCGTGAAGCCCGGCACGTCGGCGTTGGTCGAGTCGCACATGAAGAGGTCGAGCCCCTCCTCGCCGATGCGCGCAAAGGCGCGCAGGTCGGTCAGGCGACCATCCAGGGGAATCTGGTCCATCTTGAAGTCGCCCGTGTGCAGCACCGAGCCGGCCTGGGTTCGAATGACTACCGCGAGGGCGTCGGGAATCGAGTGGTTGACCGCAACGAACTCGAGGTTGAAGCCAGCGAGCTTCTCGCGCTGACCCTCGGCGACGACCATCGTGTAAGGCGTGATGCGGTGCTCTTTGAGCTTGGCCTCGACGAAGGCCAGCGTGAGCGCCGAGCCGAGCAGCGGAATGTCGTTCTTTAGGCGAAGCAAGTATGGAACGCCGCCGATGTGGTCCTCGTGTCCGTGGGTGAGCACGATTCCAACTACGTCGTGAAGTCGATCACGGATGTAGCCGAAGTCAGGCAAGATCACGTCGACGCCGGGCTGGTGTTCTTCTGGAAAGAGCACTCCGCAGTCGACGACTAGCAACTTGCCGTCGATTTCGAAGACGGTCATGTTTCTACCGATTTCACCGATTCCGCCGAGCGGAATGATGCGAAGAACCCCGGGCTTGAGCGGTGCTGGCTCTGGCAGGGTCTGAACCATGTGGTTCCTATCTATCTGGTGGTGCCGGCTACCTTCGGCAGTGCTCCACCTGCAGCCGCATTGCGGTCTGGCCTGAAGTTTGCGAAGTTGAGTCCGGTGATCTGCTTCACCAAGTCGACATCGGCCTCGATGCGAGCCGCCTCTGCCTCTTCTGGGCCAACCAGTGGCAGGCGAACGCGAGGGCTGCCGATGAGGCCGAGGCCGTGCAGGATGTACTTGGCCGCGACCGTGCCTGGCACATGGGTCATGGCGGCGCGAACCAGAGGCTCGAGCGAGTTGTGCACGGTCAGTGCGTGGTGAAAGTCGTTGCGGTTGGTGGCATCCACCATCTCGCGGTAGGCGGCCGGCGCGATGTTGGCGGTCACACCGATCAGGCCGGTGGCGCCGATCGAAAGGTGCGGAAGCACGTTCGAGTCATCCCCGGAGAAATAGAGCAGGCCGGTCTCGATCATCACGCGCGATGCCTGAGCCAGGTCGCCCTTGGCGTCTTTGACGGCAACGATGTTTGGGTGCTTGGCGGCGCGAAGAATGGTCTCGAACTGAATCGGGATGCCCGCGCGACCAGGGATGTCATAGAGGATGACCGGCAGGTCGGTGGCATCGGCGATGAGCCTGAAGTGGGTGAGTACACCCGCCTGAGTCGGCTTGTTGTAGTAAGGGGTGACGATCATTACGCCGTCTGCGCCGGCCTTCTCGCTGGCCTTGTAGAGCTGAATTGCGTGGGCGGTCTCGTTGGAGCCACCGCCGGTGATGATCTTCGCGCGACCGGCCGAAACCGACTTGCCGACCTGAACGAGCTTGATCTTTTCGGCGTCGGTCAGGGTGCTGGTCTCACCGGTTGTTCCGGTGACCACAACGCCGTCGGCGCCATTCGAGATGACGTAGTCGATGTGACGCTCGGTGGCATCCCAGTCAACCTCGCCTTCGGCATTCATCGGCGTTACGAGCGCGACTAATACCTGGCCAAAGAGATTCTTGTCAGACATAACTTCCAGACTAGCGGGCTACGGGGCCACGCGACCGTTCTCGTTGAAGGCCTGGTAGGTGTATGGCATCAGCTCTGCCCAGAAGGCTTCCATCTTCTCGGCGCACATCTCGATCTCGCGCTGAGGGAACGACGGAAAGTGCGTGCCCTCGCGCTTGGTGCGCAGGCTCAAGAAGTTCATCAGGGCGCGCGAGTTCATGGTGACGTACATGCTCGAATAGATGTTGAGCGGCAGCACGATGCGGGCGACCTCGCGGGCGACACCGGCCTCGAGCATGCGCTGATAAGACTCGTATGCCTTGGTCGAGTTGGTGCGGGTCTCCTGCTCAACGAGCGCGGTCTGCTCGGCGGTGCCTGGCAAGAACTCGTAGTGACCGGCCTTGCCAACCTGAATCAGGTTGCGGTCTGCGCCTGGCACATAGAAGACCGGGTTGAGCTCCTTGTAGCGACCCGACTCTTCGTTGTACGAGGCGATGCGGTGGCGCATGAACTCGCGGAACACAAAGATTGGTGCCTGAACATAGAAGGTCATCGAGTTGTGCTCGAATGGCGAGCCGTGACGGTCGCGCATGAGGTAGTTGATGAGGCCGCGGCTCTTCTTTTCATCCTCGGATGCATCGGTCTGAGCGGCGGCCGACTCGAGGGTCTGCTCGCCCTGGGTCGAGACGCGGGCGGCAAAAAGTACGTCGGAGTCGGATGCGCTGGAACGCACCAGTTCGACGGTTACATCACTTCTAAAAACGATTTCTGACACGCCCTAAGCCTATCGGCTGTAACAATGGGAAACCTATTTATGACGGGGCGAGCGGCTTGGATATCCTTGGATTATGCCCCTCGAGACCAAGCTGATCGCACTCGCCATTCTGGTGTTGGTCGCGACCGCTGCCGGCATCTTTTGGCGCGTGAACACGGGCAAGGCCCACCGGGTGCGCTCGGGCGAGCAGGTTCAGCTTGCCAGGTTAGAAGCAACCAAGGATGGCTCCGCGGTGAAGGCCTTTGGCAAGCGCGCAACTTTTGTGCAGTTCTCGAGCGAGGTTTGCAGCCAGTGCCGCACGACGGCCCGCATCCTCGGTGAATACGAAACCAAGCACAAGGATGTCTTGCACCTAGAGGTAGACGTCACCGACAAGCTCGACCTTGCGGCGCACTTCAATGTGCTGCAGACCCCGACCACACTAGTTCTCGACGGCGCCGGTCGAGTGCGGGCCCGCATTGGCGGAACCCCGAAGCACGGCGCAATCCAAGAAGCACTTGAGAGTCTGGAGATTCGATGAGCAAGCCAACCCCAACCCAAATCGACCCCCGCGGGCCACGCTTCGGCGCAGCGATCACCTCGCTTTTGCTGCTGGTCACCGTTTGGCTCGGCCTCGACGCAACGACCCAGGATGCGGCCTTCGGCCTACTGGTTGCCATCACGGCGCTGTTTGCGATCGGTGCGATCTTTGGCAACTCGAGACACCCATACGGTTGGCTGTTCAAGATGTTTGTTCGTCCGAGGCTTTCCGCACCCAAGGAACTCGAGGACCCACGTCCCCCGCAGTTCGCTCAGGCCGTCGGCCTGTTCGTGGCCGCCATTGGGATCTTGTTGCAGCTGGCTGGTGTCGAGTATGGCGTTGCCTATGCGGCCGGTGCGGCGTTTATTGCTGCATTCCTGAACGCGGCGTTTGCCTACTGCCTCGGTTGCCAGATTTATCTGGGTCTGAAGCGAGTCGGCGTCATTCGCTAACTAGGAGCGTTTTGCCAAGCTGAGGGCCTTGCGCATCGCCGCCCTGGCTCTGCGCCGGTCTCCCGCGGCGTCATAGACCAGACCGAGGTTGAACCAGCTGTGAAAGTCCTCGGGCTTGGC
>CANGNR010000021.1 GCA_947455385.1 Microbacteriaceae bacterium | reverse complement strand
TTCACCGACTTCTTCGGGTCGCATCCGGTTATGTTTGAGGTTCTCGAACCGCATCGGGAGTTGCTCATCAACGCAGTTTCGGTGGTCGAGGTGCGCCCCACGGGCGAGGCCGATACCACCGCCAGCTGGGATGCCCTGACAGTCGCCGCCCACTCTGACTTGGAGCTCACCGACGCATCCACGCAGACGAGGCGAACCACCCCGCCCAGCGACCTCGCGAAGTTTGCTAAGAAGATCGCCGCCGAGTTTGGTCCGCACGAAACGGCGCTTCGAGTCTGCAAGTTCATCTTTGATTCGGTGAAGTATCAACACGGGGTCACGGGAGTCAACTCGATTGCCACCGAAGCGTGGTCGGCGAGGGTTGGCGTTTGTCAAGACTTTGCGCACCTTGCGCTCGGTGCGCTGCGGTCGGTCGGAATCCCTGCGCGGTACGTCAGCGGTTACCTGCACCCCAAGCTCGAGCCAGAAATCGGCGATCGCGCGGTTAGCGAGTCACACGCTTGGATCGAGTGGTTCGCGGGCGAGTGGTTCGGCTATGACCCAACCAATGACACCGCTATAACTCAGCGCCACATCGTCGTTGGGCACGGCCGCGACTACGACGACGTGCCGCCGCTTCGAGGGGTCTATTCGGCCGACTGCACATCCGAGTTGTTTGTCTCGGTGCACATCACCAGAACGGCCTAGCCGCAAACCCTAGGTGTAGCTTGCTCGCTAGATCCAGCTGGTGATGTTGCCCTTGGCGTCAACCTTGATCTCGCACTCACCCTGGTTGGTGCCGATGGCGTTCCTGCCAGCCACCGCGATATCGAAATCCTTGAAAGCTTTGAGCGTCGCGTAAGGAATGTTTAGCTCGTACATCTTGCCGCTCAGCGTCTTGTAGGTCTTCCACGCGCCGTTGCCGTCGGCCGAGTGAGCCCGGTATGAGACCTTGAATGATGTCACTGGCTTGCCGCCATCTGCGGTGAGGTTCCACTTGACCAAAACACCCTTGCTGAACTTCTGCTTCTGATCTGCACCAACGCTTCCAAAGCCAAAGATTGGTGGGGTCGCAGGCATCTTCACCGTCAATATTGGCGAAGGCAAGCTTGGGCCCGTGGCATTCACGGCCACAACCTTCACCTGGTAGCTGCTCAGCGGCTTCAAGAACTGGTACTTGCCCCACCAGCCGACGGTCTGCTGAAGACCTAGGACAGTGTCTTGGATAGTGAGGTCATCTCCACTCAGTGCGTAGGTCTTGGTCCAGGTCTTGCCCTTGTCAGCAGAAATGTATGGGTCGAACTCGGTGACGCCCTCGTTGAAAGCGTTCGCAGAATCCCAGGTAAGCATGATGCTGTGGCCGGCGGCAGTAGCCGAAAAGTTAGTTGGCGCAGTTGGCACTGATTCGGCGTGCGCGGCGGTGGCCGACGCGAGCATGAAGGCAACGGATGCTGCGATCGAGGCGAATTTCTTGAGGTGCATTTTTACTCCTAAATGTGCGACTGCATCCAAGTTATTTTGGCTGCGGCGGGGTGCGGCGACACTTTTCGGCCAATGGCCGGTCAGTGACCAGTCGACCCGACCGAATTGTTAACTAATGGAGGGGTTCAGATTTAGCCAAAAGGGCATAACCTAAGAGCAGACCAAGACATCCAGGGGAATCATGTTGTTTCGCAAAACCGCATTTGTAGCTTCGGCTTTTCTGGCTCTGGCCACGCTTCAACTGCCCGCCATCGCGGCCAACGCGGCGGCCCCACAGTTTGCACAGGGCGGCCAGGCCTGCACGGTCGTCGGCACGGCCGGCAACGACACCTTGAACGGCACTGCCGGCAGCGACGTAATCTGCGGCTTTGGCGGCAACGACGTCATCAACGGTTTGGCCGGCAACGATGTGATTGACGCCGGCATTGGCAGCGACGTAGCCAACGGCGGTGCGGGCGATGACACCATGTATGGCGGGGCCGGCAACGACAACCTCAATGGTGCGGCGGGCAACGACCTGATTCTGGGCGGCGCTGGCAATGACATCGATAACGGATCCTCGGGCACCGATACCGCCTCGTTCGCAGACGCAACCAACGGAGTCACCGCCGACCTGGTGACCGACACCGAGATCGGTTTTGGCACCGACTCGCTGTTGGGCGACGAGAACCTTGTAGGTTCGCCCAATGGCGACACCCTCAACGGTGACAACCTGACCAACGCCCTGGATGGCGGCGCCGGCAACGACACCGTCAGCGGCAACGCAGGCAACGACCTGGTTTCTGGCGGAGCTGGTGACGACACACTCAGCGGTGGCGCCGGCGCAGACAGCCTGCAGGGCGGATCTGGCAACGATGCCCTCAGTGGAGGTGCCGCGAACGACATTCTGACCGGTGGCGCCGGCAACGATTCCTTGGTCGGCGGCGATGGCACTGACACTGCCAACTACAGCGACAACTCTGGCGGGGTCAACGTTGACCTCGGGGCCGGCACCGAAACCGGTCAGGGTTCTGACACCCTGCAGGGTGACGAAAACGTCACCGGCGGTTCGGGCGACGATTCACTAACCGGCAATGGATCTAACAACGCACTCTCTGGTGGTGCGGGCAACGACTTCATTTCGGGTGGTGCCGGCAATGACAGCGAGAGCGGTGGTGTCGGCAATGACACCCTCACCGGTGACGCTGGCAAAGACAACGTCAACGGCAACGATGGCACTAACGTCTGTGACCTCGACGCGCAGGATGTTTCCGCCAACTGCCTTGAAGACACTATTGCCCCAGAGATCGTGGACTTCAAGATCGCTGAGGCTGGAACCACCGTTGACGTGACCAGCCCGAACCACACACTGCACACCAGGATTCGCATAAAAGAGAACTTCGGCAAGATCAAGGTCGCGGAGTTCTACTTCAGGAATGGTGCAGGTGCAAATGCGGCTGGATTGCGCCTCGCATACGCCTGTGGTTTCAATGGCTGCGGCGGCAGCACCACCCAAGCTGGCGTAACCACTGTTAACGCCCCGGGCAACCTGATTGCCGGCAACAAATTTGATGGAACCTATTCGTTCGATCTAGACATTTCTGGCCTGACCGCTCACGGTACCTACACTTTCTACACTGGCTACCTAATCGATAGCGTCGGCAATACTCACCAGTTCACCGCGGCTGACAACGCCTTGCTCAACTCGCAGTCGTTCTCGACTTCGGGATTGCCTGTGGACCCAAACGCCGACGCCTCCGCGCCAGTCGTCAAGTCGCTTTCGTTTGAGTCTCAGCCCGAGACCGGAGCCGGGCAGCCGGTGAAGATTCGCTTTGAGGTTGCCGACGAGGGCTCGGGCGTCGACAAGGGCGGGTTCACTTTCTTGAACCAGGGATTCTTCAACGACAGAAACACCTTCCCTGTCACCTTCAGCTCTGCCGCCGACTGCGCCAGCCTTCCGGCGCAACAGTTCGGCTGGGGAGTGAACTCGTTCTCGGTTCCCTGGGCCTGTTTGGTCAGCGGCGACGCCAGCGATGGCGTTTATGAGGTGAACGTTACCCTGCCTAGATACCTGCAGTTCGGCGACTACGTGGCCTATCAACTCGGTGCACAAGACAAGGCCGGAAACCAGCTCTTCTACAACCAGTACAACTCTCCGAACGATCCTTATGGCGCGTTCAAACTGGTCTGGCACCGTGACGCCTTCGCGTACACCGACCAAGAAGATTACTGGGCGCCGACAGTCGACAGCTACAGCTGGGTGAACCCAACTGTCAACACAGGCAAGGCCGATGCGGCTCAGTTCATCGACATCCACTTCACCGATGCATCTGGTGTTGGTCTTGTCTGGGTAAACATTGCGCCGGTTGGCAAGAACGTGCAGCCAATCTCGGTTCTCACCTACAGCGGCAAGCTCGAACACGGCAGCATGGCACCGTGCACCCCAGAAAATACAGGGATGTCGGTTTCGAGTGGCTCAGCGTTTAAGGGTGGATGTCTGCTTTCGGGCGATGAGTTCTCTGGCGTAGTGCGCATGGGCTTCACGATTCCTCGAGGAAGCGCAAGCGGAGCCTGGGACCTAGTCTCTTCGACGATGGTCGATACCGTTGGCAACCAAAAGAACCTTTATGGATCGAATGGGGTCGGAACAACCTTTACCAATACTCCGACGAACTAACGGTTAGTTGGGCGAAGGGGTAGCCTTAGACCATGGCCGTGGTGCAGGGCTTCGGTCGGCAGGAGACTCGATTGCGTAAGCGTATTGGCGCCATCCTCGCTGTTTTGGCGATGATCGCTGGGCTCAACGTTGCCATCGGTGCAACGTCGGCTCAGGCCGACCCTGCTGGGCAGCTTTCGGGCACCGTCACCCTGAACCAGACCCTGACCCTAACCGCCCCTGCCGGATCCGTCTTCATCAGCGTCGATTTCGCCAGCTTTGGCAACCCAGACAACTTTGCCAAGGGCAACTGCGATGCAGCAACAAGCGTAAGCGTGGTCACCAAGAAGTTGCTTGGGCGAAACTCCGCATCCATCGTGGCAAGCGTGGCAGCCTTTGGCGACCCGTGCCCCGGCGTGGCCAAGCGACTTCAGGTCAAAGCGTCTTATGCCGTGAATCAGGCTGGGCTGCGGGTAAAGGTTTTCAAGATTGAGGCCTCGGGCGGCAACCCCAACCGCGACGAAGTTAGCTACCCGCTCTGCGATGGCGCTTGGACCGCCGTCGATAACGTCTGGGCAGACTGGGGCGGTGGCGTAGTTGCCAACTGTCAGCCCGAATACGTGATGATTCACTACTACGGATTCATCCAGTATCCAACCGACACCACTATTACTTTTCAGGGCTTGGCCGACGACGGTTTCTCGCTCGACATCAATGGCACCCGCGTTATCGACAACTGGTACCAAAAGGGTTGTAGCGGCGGCACTGGAAGCTTTGACTTCAAGGCGGGAGTCGCGTATCCGATTGACGTCTGGTGGTACGAGTGGGGCGGCGGGGCCTGTAGCGAACTCGGATACTCCGCCAACGGCGCCCAGATGACCCCGGTCACCAGCGACATGCTCTCTTGGTACGGCGTTCCCCTCTTTCCGCCGGTGGCCCCGGCAGCGGCCACCATTTCATCCGCGGTTGCAGTTAATAACGGCGCAAAGGTGACCTGGACTCAAGCGGCGGCGGGTGAGGACCAGCCTGCGGTCGAGGACTACTTCTTCAGATACAAGCTCCACAGCGGGCGAGACTGGTATGAAACCAGCACCGGCTCACTTGAACTGACAAAAACGGTGACCGGATTGGCCGAAAAGACGGCGTACGACTTTGAGGTCAACAGTTTTGGCAACGGCCTGGTGGGCGGCTGGAGTGCGCCCGTCACCGTCACCACCGGGTCGAAGGCAAACCCGGGCCAGGCCCCAGCCAACTCGAAAGAACTCGATGTGCAGTTTGGCCTAAAGAGCGCCGTGCTGTCTGTCGCGATGAAGGCAAAGATCAAGACTTTCGTTGGCACCTATCCGTTCTCGACGCAGGCGTTCTTGGGTGGATACGTCGATGCCGCCGAGGTTACCGCCATGGGTGTGGCACCAGCTAATGCCCTGGCTGTCGCTCGAGCCAACGCGGTTGCTGGCTACCTAAAGACTCTCAAGGTGAAGTTTCCGGTTGGCGTAAACGGGTTTGGCGCTGCCAAGGCGGTTGGCGCAGCCGCACTGAATCGCCGCACCGAAATCTATTTGGCTCAGCCCTAGCTAGACACGAAACAGCGGTAGTAGCGAATACACCGAGGTCAGCGGCAGCAGCAACAGCAGCGAGTCGAATCGGTCTAGTAGACCGCCAAAACCAGGCAGCCAGTTGGAAGCATCCTTGACACCTAGGCCTCGTTTTACCCGAGACTCGATGTAGTCGCCGAGGGTAGCCAGAACCACAATGACAACAAACGCGTATGGGTTGAACTCGTCGATGGCGACCATCGCAACCAGGGCACCAAAGGCTCCCACGATTAGGCCGGCCAGGGTCTTGTTCGGCGATGCTTTGGGGCTGAAGTGCCAGGCCAGAGGGCCTCGGGCGAGAAAGCGCCCACCAGCCCAGGCAGCAACATCAAAGCACGCGACAACCCATAAAGTTGCCATTGCCTGAGCGGTCTGTAAGAACAGCGAGGTCCAGATCAGCCAGGCGAATGCGAGACCGAGCACGACCGAGCCCTTTGAGCGCACCCCCTGAGGTGCGGCTAGAAACCCCAGGATGAGGCCCGCGGCGAAAAGCGTTGGCATGCCCAAGAGGGCGAGGCGCTCGGGGTCGCGCGAGAGCTGCCCGGCAACGATTGCGACCACGGCGGCCACCGCGATGGACCAGTTGGCAAACTTGTAGAGCCGCATTAACTCGGTGATCAGGGTGACGGCCGCGAGCGTCGCGAGCGTTATAAGGCCGGGCTGACCCAAGAGCCATGCCGCCAGAATGGCGGCCGAGAGGGTCGCCCAAACCAGCCAGCGCTCTAGCAAAACTCTCTGGCGCGAAAACAGAATCGGCACGATAGTGATGGCAAGCAGAGCCGCGGTGGCTCCCATGGTCTGCCAAAACAGGTACTGGTCGTCGCTAGACATGCAGGCTCCTTAGCCTCAAGAGAGCGGTCACGGTTGACCCTACGATTATGAGCAACATTGCGAAGTCAATGACGAGGCCGGCGGCTTCTGTGAGTTGCAGTGCGGCAACGATGAGCACCGCGGCGAAGGTGCGCTCGGTCTTGCCCAGCGGGCCGCCGTTGATTCGCTGCCTGCCGCGCGCGAGGCCGATCCACGAGGCGATGCTGGGGAGCATCGCCGCACCCGCCGCAAAGAGGCACAGCGCCTGCAACTGCGAATCAGCGGCTACCGCTGGCACCAGCGCAAAACTCAGCATCGTGGCAAAGTCGGCAAGGCGGTCGCCGAGCTCATTCTTGAACGCGCCACCGCGGGTCGCCTTGCCGCGCCTGCGCGCGAGCGCACCGTCGAGGTTTGCGCCGGCCAGGCGCACGATGCCGCCGATCAGAACGAGCCACCATTGCACCGCGATGACTCCGGCCCCGGCCAGCACTCCGCCGAGAACACCAAGCAGGGTAAAGACATCGGGCGACAGCCTCGCCTTGAGCGCAAACTTCAGAACCGGTTCGAGCTGGTCGCCGAACCAGCCCTTGAGGCCATAGAGCCCGAGCACGGTCAGTGCCTAACCAGCACGCTGAGCGCCTGGGCAATGGCCCCGTAGATCGCCAAAACAGTTAGCGCCAAGGCCAACCATCCTCGCCAATCAAACCTGAACGGACGCAGCTGGCTGAGGATGCCACCGGCCGCAAGTGGCACAGCAACCAGTGCGATCAGCGCATTGGTGCAGGCAAAGAACGAACCTGGAATCACCGGCTTGTCCCCGAAAGCGCCGAGCGAAATCAACGCCCACTGAGCACCAACGTATGCCGCAAAGAACCCGCAGATTCGCAGGGCGATGCGGCCAATCTCGACCCTGGCCCGTGACTCTCGGCGCTTAGCGCTGCCCGCGTTTGATTCGTCGCTCAAGTTCTAACTCTGCCAATACTGAAAGGCCCACCAGAGCCCAATCGGAAACATGGCCAAGGACGTGCCCTGAACGAAGCCTAGGCAGGGCTTGAGCCATCGGCTCAGCAGACCGCCGAGCAGCCAGGTGCCGGTGCCCAGAATGAAGATGCGCAGCATTCGAGGAACCAAGGCCACGACCAACTGGTCGAAGGGAATGTGGGCCCGGCCGGCCTCGGCGGCATAGACCTTCACAGGGATTCCGTTCCACATCTGAGCCCAGAACGCTGTGTCTGGGTGGGTCAGCAGCTGGTTGCGGGCAACCTCAAACATCAGGTCTGCGGTCAGCGGCGAAGGCGCGTGGATTCCCTGCTGGACTAGCCACCAGTTGGTGATGATGCCCACGGCCGACCCCAACGCGGATGTCGAGATGATCAACAACCCACGCCACCGAAGGCCAACCGTGACCACAAAAAGCATCAACGGCATCTCAGCAACAAGCGGCCAAGAGATTCCCTCACCGACTGCCCAGAAGAAGCAGATCAGCAAGCCGGCAATCGAGAATGCTCCCTTGCGAATGCGCTGCCACTCGCGACCAGGCAGGTTTAGGGTGGGTGACTTGAGCAGTTCGCTGATCTCGGCGCGAGCCTGGCTGGCGGCGGTGTCGATATTGGCGCTGGTCACGTGGCGCGGCCGCCCGAGTCGCAGGTTGATTGGGCGGCGCTTTGGCCGCGTCGCGCCGACCGGCATGACGTCGCGGCTGCCAGCGATGGCGATCGGCAACACCTGGGCGTCAATCTCTGCCGCGAGCCTGAAGGCCCCCGTGTGAAACTCTTGAACTACGCCATCGCGGCTGCGCGAACCCTCGGCAAACACAACGAGCACAACACCCGCCGCCACCAGCTCGCCCGCGGCCTCGAGGTCTTGCCAGCCGCCCTCGTCTCGACGCACCGGCCAGATGCCGATGCTGCCGCGCGAAAGATACTCAGAGGCGGCATCTTGCAGCCAGTAATCTGCGGCGGCTGCCAAGACAACCGGTCTCGTGCGCCCGATCATCGAGACCAAGGCCACCGAGTCAACGTGCGAGACATGGTTGGCCACCACAATCAGTGGCCCATCCGGTAAGCGAACCTTTGTGGCCATCGCCCGCGGGTTCACATCTGTGCCTTCAAAAGTTGTTAGACCCGAAGTGAAAAGCGACAGCACCAGACCCCAAAGTTTGGCTCGCGACCAGGCAAAGAACCCGAGCCAGCGCAGCCGTCGGGCAGACATCGGCAGATAAACCCGCTGAATGTTTGCGATGCTTCGAAGCTGGGCTGCCGAGCTTGGCATTGCGCCCCCTTCGGTCTTTCATCGGTCAAACCATTGGCGACCCCCATCGCCTGCCTTCAGTATAACTTTGGCCGATAAGAGCAATCTCGAGGGGCTCGGTAAGAGTCTTGCGCCAACCACGCCGAGACTTTTCAGGCTGCGTTAACCAGACCTTAGAGTCTGGCAAACCACCCCGTTAACCAGGTTTCATAATCTCAAGCCATGAAGCTCCGAGTCGCGATAGTCACAGAGTCTTTTCTTCCGGCACTCAATGGAGTGACCAACTCCGTTTTGCGGGTTCTCGAGACACTCAGGCAAGAGGGGCACGAGGCAATAGTGATTGCCCCTGGTTCGAACGTAGACACCTACCTCGGTTTCAGGGTGATCACAATCGGTAGTGTGCCATTCATGCAGTTCGCCGTGGCCGTGCCCAGCCCAAGACTCTCAGGCATCCTCAGCGAGTTTGCGCCAGACGTCATCCATGTGGCCTCGCCGGTATTTCTCGGTAAGCAGGCCATCGCCTGGGCTTCGCGCAACTTCGTCCCATCGGTGGCCGTCTTTCAGACCGACCTCGCCGGCTATGTTGAGCGCTATGGCCTGGCGACCATCAGACCAGCCGTGGATGCCTTCATCGCGTCGATTCACCAACCGGCATCGGTCAACCTCGCACCAACCGAGGATGGCGCCAAGTATCTGCGCGGTCTGGGCGCACCTCAGGTTTCAGTCTGGGGGCGCGGAGTCGACCTTGAGCTTTATCACCCAAACCGCAAAGCTTCAGAGGCCGCACTCGCTAACCGCAAGGCCTGGGCCCCAGCCGGCGAGCGCATCGTAGGCTTCGTGGGTAGGTTGGCTCCCGAAAAACAGGTCGGCCGCATGAAAGAACTTTTTCACCTCGAAAATACTCGCTTCGTAATCGTCGGCGACGGGCCCGAGCGCGCCAAACTTGAAACCGAGTTTGCCGGTCAGTCGGTTCACTTCGCAGGCAAACTAACCGGAGAAGAACTTGCAAACGGCTACGCGGCTTTTGACCTGTTTGTGCACTTTGGAACCGAAGAGACTTTCGGCCAGACCATTCAAGAAGCCCAGTCGACCGGCCTCCCTGTTGTTGCCCCTGCGGCTGGCGGCCCCAAGTTTCTGATCAACTCTGGCGTCGACGGTTTCTTGGTTGACGTGGATGGCGACAACGACTTCGTCAGCCCAATCGGCCGCATACTCGATGACGCTGGCCTGCGCGCCGTAATCGGCGAGGGCGCCCGCAGAGCTGTGCTGTCTAAGTCTTGGTCTGAAAACAACGCGAAGCTGATTGGCCACTACAAGCGCGCGATGCAGGTCGAGCTCGAGAGCAAACTCGCACGCGTTCAGTACGCTTAGCCGCGCACGAACTTGGCCCAGCGGCGCAGGTCGCCCTTGCGCCCCCAGTGTCTGAAGCCGAAGGCCAGCCGCACAAACGGCGCTGCCCAGCCAAACACTCGGCTGAAGATTACAGCCCGAGCCTTGAGGTCTGCATTGGTGCCCCAACGGCTGCCCGATGACTCAACCGGATGCGCCGCCAGCGTGAGCGGCAAGAACATCGCGAGGCTGCCCGCACGCACCAGGTCGACGATAAAGATGTACTCGTCGCCAAGGTAGTTCACGGCTCCGGCCCCAAAGTTCTCGTCGAACCAGACGTTCTTGCGCCGTGAGGCATCCACGCGCACCACCATCTCATAGGTGGCGGCCTTGGCACTATTGAACAGCCCCAGCCGCTCTGGCCTGCTGGCGTACTTCTTGCGCAACACACCGGCCGGGTCTGTCGCCTGGCCGAGCACGAAGTCGCATCCAGGGTTGGAATCGAGGTATGCGCAGACCTCATCGAGCCCGGCGTCGCTAAAGACGATATCGTCGTCGGCAAAGATCAGGTACTCGCCGGCCGCCTCACGCAGCGCAACGTTGCGGCTCTTTGCCACGCCTTTCGAACGCAGCTCCAAAACACGGATGTCGCCGCGGCCCGCGGCCCCGAGAGCCGCCAACACGTCACCCATCGGCTGGTCGCCAGAGTGCTGCACGATAATCAGAATCTCGCGATCTGACCGGGCGGGCGGCAGCGTGATGTTGCGGTAGCGCTCGTCGAGCGTCGAAAAGCCTATGGTGAGCTTGGGGCGAGTTGCGCCTGCCACGTTAGTCTGCCTGTGCGCGGGCTCGGGCGTAGCGCATGAGCGCACCAGAGACGTTCGAGAGGTTGCTGTTCTGCATTCTCATGCCCAAGAACAGCGTGATTGCGTCGGCGGCGACGATCAGGTCTTGCAGCTTCAGAAGCAACAGCACAGCGAGCAACACGATGTAGCCGATGCTCGTCATCAGGGTGCCGAACTCGCCGGAGCGAATGCGTGAGCCAACCCGAACGGCCGTGTCGATCTGCTGCTTCTTGTCGCGCGCCTCTGCGAAACCCTTCTGGGTCGCCATCTGGCGGCGATAGATAACACCGATGATCTCGAACGAAATGACCACGACCACAACGTTGAGCAGGCCCATCCAGATGTTAATCGAGGCAAAGAAGACGATCAGCACTAGGGCAGTGGTGGCCATGTGCAGCAGGTTGCTCATCTCAAAGGCGAGCGCCCATTCCCACGACTCTTTGTATTTGGTGACCTTGCGCTCACCGGCGGCGAAAGCGCGCTCAAAGACCTTGACCCGATAAACCTTTTGCCAATAGGTGGCCAGGTGGGTCGAACCGAAGAGTGCAAAAAACAGCAAGAAGTTGAGGACGATCTCTTTGACGTCGAGGTTCTTGGTGGTGTGCAGAATCATTCCCGAAAAAACGCGGATTACGAACAGCTGCGAAAGGGGAATCACCGACGCAATCAGAATCAACCCGAAGGCGCGCCAGCGGTGGCCGCCGCCCTTCGGAAACACTTCTTTGAACGAAGCGACCAGATTGCCGAAGATTTCTTTCATGCTGGCGGTTTAGCGCTTTTCGTATCGGTGAATGCCCTCGAGAACCGCGGCCTCAACCTCGTTCATCTTGGCCTCGCTCACCTTGTAGTCGGTGGTGATGTTGTCGAGGTCGATCTTCTTTAGGTCGTGGCCGATGGCAATTGGGTTGACCTCGGTCAGGCCGGCGCCGAGCGAGTAGTCGCGGTACTTCATGCCGGTGCCGTGCACCTTGTGTTCGAAGCCCTCAAAGGTGACCAGGGCACACGGAATGCCGTAGGACTGGCAGGTGATGTAGATGTGCATGGCGCTGGTGACCACCGAGTCATACTGGTTCAGCCTGACCAGAAGGTCGGTGATGCCAGCTGGGTCGCCGACCAGCACGTCGAGCTCATCCATGTTGTCGCGAAGCTTCATCGGCACGTTCTTGTGGGTGAAGTGGCGAACGAACGCGATGCGGCCGTTGGTGGTCTTGCGCTCAACCGGGACGATGCGCGAGATGATGATGCCAGGGTCGCCGAACGACTCAACCGATGGGCCGCCCGACTTCTTGAGCACAGCGGCGGTTAGTGGGCCACGAACCGAGACGTAATCGGCCTTGGATGCGAGCGTGATGTCTTCGCTCGAGATTCCGGTGCCAACCACGATCGAGTTTGGCTTGATGAAGCGGCCGATCGAACCCAGCGAGATGATGTGCGGACTCAGTGCCGGAGTGGTGGTCGACTGAAAGACGATGTTGCGGTCAGTGTGCTTGGCGAAGATCAACGGGCTCAGCCAGTCGCCAAAGTTGCCAGGGAATGGGCGGACCCACCAGGCCAGCGAGAGCTTCTTGTCGCTGCCGCGGTCTGAGTAGTCCAAGAAGCTCTTGGCTGCCGTGATGTTTGCCTCTTCGGCGCTCGTGGTGATCACGTTGCCGCGCAGGGCCTTTTCGGTTTCCTCAAGGGTCGCGCGGTCGCCTGTCTGGCCGGCCTTGACGATTTTCTTCAGCTGGGCGAAGCGCTCCTTGGCGGCGGCATCCTTGTTTTTGTTGGTAGTGAGCAGGCCTGTGAGGCCGGTGGTGTCTGCAATCAGGCGAAGACGACCGGATACGACATCAGGTAGCACCTTTTCGATTTTCTTGGCGGTAAACAAGAGCCGACGACGCGCGCCCAGCTTGCCCTTCTGGCGCTTGTGCTGCACAACTTGCCCCTTGAACTCGGCAACCGAGCCGCTCGAACCGAAGGTGTAGAAGAGTTCTTTCGAGAACTCGTTGCGAGTGCCCTTGTTGGTGATGGTGTTCGACGGCAAGATCTGAAAGGTCAGGTTCTCGCAGTTTGCGCGCCATGCTTCTTCCATGAAGTAGTCGTCGGTGGCCGCGATGGTGGCGACGGCCTCGAGCGCTGCGGCATCGCGAATCATCTTGCGGGCCTGCGGGGTCGTGTTGATGCCCCAGAAGGTTGGCTCCCAGAATCGTGCCCGCTGGCCGTAACCGATGTTTAGTGGGCTGCCGAAGCCGCGCTGAAAGCCAATGATGTCGGCGCTGAAGTTGCGCAGAAAGTCAGGAAAACTGAGGATCGAGCAGTCGACGTCAGTCCAGAAGATTTTCTTGTTTGGGTATTTTTCACAAACCGATGCGATGAACGGAACCTTCTTGCGGCAGATGTCTGCCCAGTTCTCGCCCTCTTTCTTTTCGATCTCGAGAAGCTCGTAGTCGACGCCAAGGTCTTCTAGGTTTTGGCGAAGTTTCTCTGCCCATCCGCGATAGTAGTCATCCGCGGTATAAAAGGAACAAACGACGATCTCTGAAGACATAAATGGCACTTCCTGTTCGAAGCCAGCGTGCCTCTAATCTATCAGTTGCCCCCTCTGGAGCCGCCTGAATGCGCCTTTGGCGGCGGGTTTAGAGCTTCTGCGCGAACGGCTTGAGCCACTCGCGAAGGTCTTCGCCGATGTCTTCTCGGTCAACCGCGATCTGCAGGGTGGCCTTGATGAAGTCGAGCTTGTCGCCGGTGTCATAGCGACGGCCGCGAAAGACGACGCCACGAACTCCGCCGGCGATCTCTGGGTGCTCAACGGCGGTTTCGAGACCGTCGGTCAGCTGAATCTCGTTGCCGCGGCCCGGTTCGGTCTTTTCTAGGATGTCGAACATCTCGTGACGCAAAACGTATCGGCCGATCACCGCTAGGTTTGACGGGGCCTCTTCGGTCTTTGGTTTCTCAACCAGGCCGGTCACCTTGACCACATCCGGGTCGTCGCTGTCGCGCTCGATCACCGCGCAGCCATAGAGGTGAATCTGGCTCGGGTCGACCTCCATGAGGGCAATAACGTTGTCGCCCGTGCTCTCGTGAACCTCGAGCATCTTTTCGAGCAGGGTGTCGCGGCTGTCGATGACGTCGTCGCCGAGCAGCACGGCAAACGAGTGCTCGCCCACGTGCGACTTGGCACGCAGCACCGCGTGGCCGAGACCTCGGGGGTCGCCCTGGCGCGTGTAGTGAATGTCGGCGAGGGCGTTCGACTCCTGCACCTTGAAGAGCTTGCCGGTGTCGCCCTTTGCCTCGAGCGTGTGCTCGAGCTCGGTGACGCGGTCGAAGTGGTTCTCGAGGGTGTTCTTGTTTCGACCGGTGATCATCAGAAGGTCTTCTAGCCCGGCGTTGACCGCCTCTTCGACGACGTACTGAATTACTGGCTTATCGACGATCGGCAGCATCTCTTTTGGCATCGCCTTGGTGGCCGGCAAGAAGCGGGTTCCGAGACCAGCAACCGGAATAACGGCCTTGGTTACCTTGAGATTTAGATTCCCCTGAGACATGGCTTAAGACTACTTCCTACTTCAATAGACCACGGATGAACCCGCTGCCCCAGCAGTAATGCATGGTGGGCAGCACGACCAGCAGGCCGATTCGAGCGGGCAGGCTGAGGTTCTTGGCGGTGAGGGCGGCGGCGGCAACGGCAAACGTGTAGGCGGCGGCCGGCAGAATGCCGAGCGTCCAGCCCGTGGTGAGCCACAGCGCCAGCCCAAGGATGCTTGTTGCCACGAGCACCGGCGGCGCAAAGTAGCGCAGGTTGGCGCGGCC